>NZ_ATHV01000004.1 GCF_000422205.1 Desulfovibrio sp. X2 | reverse complement strand
CTTCCCCGGGGCGCTCCTTTTTCAAGGGGTCGTAATCGCATCGGGGGGAGCTCCGCTCCCCCCGCGTGCGTCGTCCGGTACTGCTAGTACTGCAGCAGGCTCGGGTTCGGGATCTCGATCTTGGCCTTGGAGCGCAGTTCCGCGACCACGGCGGTTATCAGCTGCTCGGCCTTGCGCTGGCGCAGGGTCTGCAGGAAGAAGCCGCGGCTCTTCTGCCAGTCCGCGTCCGAGGGCTCGATGAGCTCGGCGCGGCGCACGATGAGCACGCCGCCCGGCACGGTGAAGGCCTCGGGCAGCCAGGAGTCTTTCGGCGCGGAGAACACGGCCTGGGCCAGCTTCTCGTTGGTGCCCATGCCGGGGATCAGGCCCTGGCGGGTGAAGGGCTGGGTGGTGTGCACGCGGGCCTTGACGTCGGCGGGCAGCGAGCCGGTCTTCTGCAGCTCGGCCAGCACGGCCTTGGCCGCGGTCTGGGCCAGCTTCAGGGCGCCTTCCTGCCGCACCTGGGCCACGACCTGGTCGCGGACCTCCTTGAAGGGGCGGATGGCGGCGTCGCGCGCCAGGGTGCGCTGCACGAGCACGTAGCCGCCCTCCACGGCCAGGGGCGTGGTGTAGACCTCGTCCTGCTTGAGGCCGAAGATGGTGTTCACGTCGGCCTGGGCCAGGGAGGACAGCTCCTCGGGCGGCTCGTCCTGGGAGAAGGGCTTGGTGGTGTGCAGGGGGATGTTCAGGCTCTTGGCGATGGCGTCCAGCTTCTGGCCGGAGGCCGCGCGGGCCAGGGCCTCGTCCAGGAGGTCGGAGACCTTGCCCGAGGCCTTGTCCTCGGCGACCTTGCGGTCCACGTCCTGGATCACGTCTTTGAGCGGCGGCACGCCCTCGGGCTTCTTCTCCTCCACGAGGATCAGGTGGTAGCCGAAGGAGGTGCGCACGGGCTCGGAGATCTCGCCGGGCTTGAGCGCGAAGGCCGCGTCCTCGAAGGGCTTGACCATGGAGCCGCGCGAGAACCAGCCGAGGTCGCCGCCGACCTTGGCGCTCGGGCCCTCGGAGTACTTCTGGGCCGCGGCCGCGAAGTCCTTGGGGCTCTTGATGTGCGCGCGGATGTCCTCGATCTTCTTCAGCGCCTTGGCGGCCACGTCGGCCGGGGCGTTCTCGGGCACCTTGATGAGGATGTGGCGGGCGCGGACCATCGCGTCCTGGTGGAACTCGCTCTGGTGCGCGTCGTAGTAGGCCTTGGCCTCGGCCTCGGTGACCTCGTCGGGCTTGGCCAGCGCCTCGGGCGTGAACTCGAGGTAGGCCAGCTGGGCCATGGCCGGGGCCTGGTAGCGGGCCTCGTTCTTCTTGTAGTAGGCCTGGGCCTCCTCGTCCGTGACCTGGATCTTGTCCAGGTAGGCGTCCAGGGGGAAGGCCACGTAGTCGGCCTTGGCCTCCTCGCGGGCGAAGGTGAAGATGTCCTTGGCCTCGGCCTCGCTGACCACGGCCGTGGTCGCCAGGTGGCTCAGCATCTTCTGCGCCGTGACGTTTCGGCGGAAGGAGTCCTCGAACTCGCCGGGCGTCATCTTCTGGGCCAGGAGCACGCGGCGGTAGAGGTCGGGATCGAAGCGGCCGTTCGCGCCATGGAAGGCCTTGATGGAGGCGATGGCGTCGCGGACCTCGGCGTCGGAGACGGTCACGCCCGCCTGCTTGGCGGCCTGGTCGAGCAGGCTCTGGTCGATGAGCTGGTCGAGGACCTGGCGCTTGAAGTCGATCTGCTTCAGGGTCTCGTCCGTGACCTCGTGGAACTGCTCCTTGAGGCGCTGCATGTCGCCCTCGTACTGGCGCTTGTACTGGGCGAAGCTTATGGGGTTCCCGTTGACGTAGGCCATGGCCGAGGTCTTGCCCTTGGTCATGGAGCCCACGCCCCAGAAGACGAAGACCAGGATGATCACGCCGAAGATGATCTTCACGCCCCAGCTCTGGGCGTTCTTGCGCATCGCTTCGAGCATTGCTGAACCTGCCTTACGCGTTCGATTTCACGAAGTTGAGCAACCCGCCCGCCCGGATGATCTCGAGTTCCGAGGCGGAAAGGTCGTTTTTGAGGGAGATGGCCGCGCCCGTGGACGTGGTGGCCGTGACGACGCCGCCCGCGGTGATGGCCTCGGCCGGGATGGTCAGCTCGTCGCCGAGCGCGATCCTGTCGTAGTCGGCCTTGTCCGCGAAGAGCAGCGGCAGGATGCCGAAGTTGACCAGGTTGGCGCGGTGGATGCGGGCCAGGGACTTGACCACCACGGCCTTGACGCCGAGGTGCCGGGGCCCGAGCGCCGCGTGCTCGCGGCTGGAGCCCTGCCCGTAGTTCTCGCCGCCCACGATGACGCCCTTGCCCTCGGCCTTGATGCGGGAGACGAAGCCCTCGTCCACGCGGCCGAAGATGTGCATGCTGATGGCCGGGATGTTCGAGCGCAGCGCCGTGATCTCGGCGCCCGCGGGCAGGATGTGGTCCGTGGTGATGTCGTCGCCGACTTTCAGCAGCACCTTGGCGGAGACGCTCGCGGGCATGGCGTCGAAGGACTCGAGCGGCACGATGTTCGGGCCGCGCTGGATCTCGACGGAGGAGCCGTCGGCGGGCGGGTCCACGAACATGTGGCGGATGGAGGGCGGGTTCGCGGGCAGGCTCGGCCTGGCCGGGGCCTCGCCCCAGGTGCCGGGGTCGCTGAACTCGCCGCGCAGGGCCACCATGGCCGCGGTCAGGGGACTCACCAGGTAGACCTTGGCGTCCTTGGTGCCGGAGCGGCCCTCGAAGTTGCGGTTGTAGGTGCGCACGGACACGCCGCCGGAGATGGGCGAGCCGCCCATGCCGATGCACGGGCCGCAGGTGCACTCGAGCATGCGGGCGCCTGCGTCGAGGATGGGCTCGATGAGCCCCTCGTGCGCGAGCATCTTGAGCACCTGCTTGGAGCCGGGCGAGAGGAAGGTGTCGGTGTGCTCGGCCACGGACTTGCCCGAGAGCAGCAGGGCCACGCTCTTCAGGTCCAGGTAGGACGAGTTGGTGCACGAGCCGATGCAGACCTGGTCGACCTTCATGCCCGCGAGCTCGCGGATGGTCACGCGGCGGTCCGGCATGTGCGGGGCCGCCGCCAGGGGCTCGAGCTGCGAAAGGTCGATGACGACCTCCTCGTCGTAGGCCGCGTCCGCGTCGGCCGAAAGCTCGGTGAAGTCCTGCGGGCGGCCCATGGCCGTGAGGAACTCGCGGGCGCGCTCGTCGGCCGGGAAGATCGAGGTGGTGGCGCCGAGCTCGGCGCCCATGTTGGTGATCACCGCGCGCTCGGGCACGGAGAGGGTGGCCACGCCGGGACCGGCGTACTCGAAGACGCGGCCCACGCCGCCCTTCACGGTCAGCTCGCCGAGCAGGTGCAGGATGATGTCCTTGGCCGAGGCCCAGCCCGTGAGCTGGCCGGTGAGCGTCACCTTCACGACCTTGGGGCAGGGGATGACGTAGGGCTGTCCGGCCATGGCCAGGGCCACGGAAAGGCCGCCCGCGCCCATGGCCAGGCTGCCCACGCCGCCCGCGGTGGGGGTGTGGGAGTCGGAGCCGATGAGCGTCGCGCCCGGCTTGGCGAAGTTTTCCAGGTGCAGCTGGTGGCAGATGCCCAGTCCCGGAGGGGAGAAGACGATGCCGTACTTGGCCGCCACGCTGCGCAGGTAGCGGTGGTCGTCGGGGTTGCGGAAGCCCATCTGCAGCGTGTTGTGGTCCACGTAGCTGACCGAGAGGTCGGTCTTCACGCGGGGCACGCCCATGGCCTCGAACTGGAGGTAGGCCATGGTGCCGGTGGCGTCCTGGGTCAGGGTCTGGTCTATGCGCAGGCGGATCTCCGAGCCGGGGACCAGCTCGCCGCCGACCAGGTGGGCCGAGAGGATCTTCTGGGTCAGGTTCAGGGCCAAGGCGCGTCTCCTTAAAGATAGGGAAGGAAAGCGGGGGTTAGAAGGGGAATCCCCGGCCGATGTTCGGGGGCGCCGACTCGACGATGCCCTGGCGCAGCCGGTTCACGCGCACGCGGCGGAACTGCGCCTCGGTGAAGAGGCGCATCTTGGCGAGCCGTGCCTCGTGGATGGCGCGGGCATGGAAGATCCCGGCGGCCGGGTCCTCCTCGGCCAGCAGGCGGCGGGCCTCGGCCTCGCAGGCCGCGGCGTCGCGCTCGAAGTCCGCGATCTCGGCCTCGAGGCGGGCGATCTCCTCGGCCTCGGACTCGGCCGCGGGGCCGTCCGTGGGCCGGGGCGTCCGGTCGGCCGTCTGCTTCGGCATCTGCTGCGTCCGCTCCGGCATATGCTCCGGCATCCGCCCGGAATCAGCGGACGATGATGCGCCTGCGTTGCTTCGGCTGCTCATCGGGCTTCTCCTTGCGGGCGAAGAGGCTGCCCGAGATCGCGGGCAGACGGTTGTACAGGTTCCAGAACCCGGGCCACAGGCCTGCGGCCACGCCGGGGTTCTCCAGGGCCAGGGGGGCGTGGGCCAGGGAAAGGGCGCCCATGGCCAGGGCGCAGGCGGCGTCCGGGGCGTAGACGGGGCGGGGCTCGGTGAAGCCGGGCTTCACGTCCATCTCGCCGCCGGTCTCGCCGAGCAGCACGAAGTCCTTGCCCAGGGTCTCGAGCAGGGTTCTCGCCTCCTCGGCGGCGACGCCCTCGTCGCTGCCGCCCTCGGGCAGCAGCACGCGGGCGCCCTTGGGCGCGGCCGAGGCCAGGCACAGGGCCAGGGGCAGCAGGGCGCGCTCGCGCGGGGCGAAGACCGGGGTCTCGGGCCAGGGGCCGTCGGCGCAGACCATGCGCCCGCCCGCGAGGTCGAGCTTGGCGCCCGCGGCCTCGAGCAGGCCCAGGGCCTCGGCGGCCATGGGCGAGTCGGCGTCGGCCGAACCGATGAGCACGACCTTGCCCTTGCGGAAGCGGGCCAGGGAAAGGAGCAGGGTGGAGAGCACCGGGTCTGCGGGCAGGTCGGGCCGCTCGGGGACGCGCGGGGTGCCCGGGGAGACCTGGATCTCGTCCGGCGCGAGGCGCACCTCGATGCCGCAGCGGGCCAGGACCGGGGCCGCCTCGGCCACGCCGCGCGCGGCCGGGGAGTTCGGGAAGAAGCGCAGGCGCAGGCCGTGCTCGAAGCGCCAGGCGAAGAGCGCGAGGCCCGCGGCCATCTCCTCGGGGCAGTCCTCGGGCAGTCCCACCTCGCGCGGCGTCTCCACGCCGGACTCCAGGCGCACCGGCAGGCCGGGCGCGCGGCGGTCGATGGGCGCGAGGCGCGCGCCGAGCGAGGGCAGGAGGCGGGAGTAGGGGCCCACGTCCATGAGCTTCAGCTCGGGACCGCCGGAGAAGCGGCAGTTGGCCTGCTGCGCGAGCGCCGCGCAGAGCATCAGGGCGAAAGTCGTCTGCGAGCCGCCGACGAAGGGCGAGGAGCCGTCCATGGAGAGCCCCTGGCCGCCGCGGCACATGGCCTCGCTGCCTTCCCAGGAGAGCCCGCCGCCGACCTGGTTGAAGGCCTTGGCCATCTCGATGAGCGGGTCGGAGAGGACCACGGGCCCGACGCTCGCCGGGCTGCCCGCGAAGGCGGCCAGGGCCAGGAAGTACATGGCCTTGCGCGTGGAGGCCGGGGCCTCGCAGGAGACGTCCACCGCCCCGGAGGCCGGGGTCAGGAGATAGACCTGCTCGCGGGCCGCCGGGGCCTGGGCCGCGTCGTAGCCGAGCGCGTTGACCGCGATGAAGAGCTGCTTGGCGAGGCGGTCGGAGAGACCGGCCTTGTGCACGGTCTCGCTCCACGCGGCCCACAGGGCCTTCTCCTGGGGCGCGGAGACCACGGGCTTGCCTGCGGCGCGGCGGTCCGAGGCGATCTTGGCCAAAAGCTTCGTGCGGCGCACGAGCAGGGAGACGAGGCGGCGGTCGAGGTCGGCCAGATCCTGCGAGGGGCTCGGCCGCTTGGAAGGCTGTTGCGTGTTCGTCATTGGATGGATTTTCGTTCCTTAAATTTGAATCCGTCCTCCTAGCCTGAATCAGCCTTGGAGGCAAGGGCGCCGGAGCCCGCGCGGGGCGGGGCACGCACGGGCCCCGTGCCGCGCCCGGCCCCGTCGCCGCCCGAGCCGCCCGGCCTGCGTAGGCGCGAGGACGAGAACGAGGCCGAGAGGCCTGCCGATTTCCTCAGTACCCAGACTGCGCAGGCGCGAGGGCAGGGACCGGGCGCGGGAATGCGGACATGGGCGACAAGGGGCGCGGAGGGGCACCCGGGCGGGGGCGGGCCGGGACAGCCTGCGCCTCGCTCGCCGCGAGTCGCTCAATGCCCCGTTCCGCAAGGGGAGAAAAGGGGAAAAAGGCTTCCATCCTGCCCGGCATGCGCGCCTTTTCGTTTGGACCCCGGGCAGGGACGTTTTTGAAGTGTCGTGAAATCAGGTTGTTACAAAAAGTAAAAAGCAGGTTGACATTTTGTTTGTTTTTTCACAAGAAAGAGGGCCAGTTCGGACGATAACCGGGGGGCTCCGCAGGGAGACGGTCGGCGCCGCGCGCCGGAGAGTTGTTTGCCGAGATCGTCCGGTGTTCATTGCCTAGAGCAAAAAAACCTTACTTAGAAGGAGTTGGACAATGTCGAGACTGGTTCCTCCGCACGGTGGTAAAGGCCTTGTCGAGTGTCTGCTGAAGGGCAAGGCCCTCGAGGACGCGAAGAAGAAGGCCGAAGGCCTCAAGAAGATCGAAATTTCCGACCGCGTGAAGGGCGACTGCATCATGCTCGGCATCGGCGGCTTCTCGCCCCTGAACGGCTTCATGAAGAAGGCCGACTGGAAGAGCGTCTGCGAGAAGTTCACCCTGGCCGACGGCACCTTCTGGCCCGTGCCGGTCGTCTGCGACACCAACGACGAGTCCGTGAAGGCCGGCGACGAAGTCGCCCTGGTCGGCAAGAAGGGCACCATCTACGCCATCCTGAAGGTCGAGGAGAAGTATGAGCTCTCCGAGGCCGAGAAGAAGTGGGAATGCGAGATGGTCTTCAAGGGCAACGGCGACGACTCCAAGAAGTTCTGGGACGTCGCGCTGGCCGATCACCCGGGCGTGCAGATGGTCATGGGCCAGGGCAAGTACAACCTCGCCGGCACCGTGCAGGTGCTCTCCGAGGGCGACTACCGCGAGAAGTTCCCGGGCGTCTACCTGACCCCCGCCGAGATCCGCGCCCAGATGGACGCCAAGGGCTGGGCCAACGTCGCCGCCCTGCAGCTGCGCAACCCCATGCACCGCTCCCACGAGTTCCTGGCCAAGATCGCCGTGGAAGTCTGTGACGGCGTGGTCATCCACTCCCTCATCGGCA
Organism: Desulfovibrio sp. X2; assembly: GCF_000422205.1. Taxonomy (NCBI): domain Bacteria; kingdom Pseudomonadati; phylum Thermodesulfobacteriota; class Desulfovibrionia; order Desulfovibrionales; family Desulfovibrionaceae; genus Desulfovibrio; species Desulfovibrio sp. X2. The sequence goes on along the minus strand of NZ_ATHV01000004.1, from coordinate 244,465 downwards.
ACCTGAAGCCCGGCGACATCCCGGCCGACGTGCGCATCAAGTGCATCCAGACCCTGATCGACAAGTACTTCGTGAAGGAAAACGTGATCAACGCCGGCTACCCGCTCGACATGCGCTACGCCGGTCCGCGCGAGGCGCTGCTGCACGCCACCTTCCGCCAGAACTATGGCATCAACTGGATGCTGATCGGCCGCGACCACGCGGGCGTGGGTGACTTCTACACCCTGTTCGAGGCGCAGGAGATCTTCGACAAGATCCCCTACCAGGACGGCTGCGCCGACGCCGGCAAGGCCCTGATCTGCAAGCCGATGAAGATCGACTGGACCTTCTACTGCTTCAAGTGCGACGGCATGGCCTCCATGCGCACCTGCCCGCACACCAAGGAAGACCGCGTCATCCTCTCCGGCACCAAGCTGCGCAAGGCCCTGTCCGAGGGACAGCCGGTCGTGGATCACTTCGGTCGCGAAGAGGTCCTCGAGATCCTGCGCGGCTACTACGCCGGCCTGACCGAGAAGGTCGAGGTCAAGATGCAGAAGGCCGCCTCCGGCGCCACCATGAAGTAGTCTTGTTCCCAAAAGGAACTAGCGCTTGTGAAGAGGGGTGCGTCCGCAAGGGCGCACCCTTTTTTTGCGTTTTCGTTACACTGCCGTGGGGTTGGATTGTCTAGTCAACCTAGCGCAATAATAGCAGTTTTTCGGAAGCGTTCGGCTTGTGAAAAAGACGTCAAAATCTACCGCCAGGGCCTTGCGTTTTAAGGCACGAGGGGATACATTTGCGTTTGCCCAAAGAGACGGGGGAAGTGTTCACCTCCTTGTGAAGATTGACGTTTTCGCTCTCGGACCGAGAAGTGTGGGGCGGGATTCCGACCTACCCGTGCTGAAAAAAGTGAGCAAGGTCAACCCTCTCGGGGCTGCAGCCGGAAGGTGGCTTGTAACAAAATTCACTTCCAGGTTGACGACGGGTTGAAGGCTTGTTAAAACATGCACAAGCTCAACGACCGGCAGACATTCTGCTTTTCGCAACGAGGGACGCAACGCATGAACCGCCTCAATAGCACCGCATTCTGTGACTGTATGCAGTCTGCCGTCTGGATGGCGGGGCGCATGCGCGGCTGAAAAGCGGGGAAGATCGGACGTCGATCGCCCTGCTTTTTTTTATAACGGTATCTGGAAACCCTTAAATCCACTGGTTAGGAGGTTGCGTTATGCCCACCTTTGTCGACCCGAGCAAGTGCGATGGCTGCAAAGGCGGCGAAAAGACCGCCTGCATGTACATCTGCCCGAACGACCTGATGATCCTGGATCCTGAGGAGATGAGGGCGTTCAACCAGGAGCCCGAGGCTTGCTGGGAGTGCTACTCCTGCGTGAAGATCTGCCCGCAGGGCGCCATCAGCGCCCGCCCCTACGCCGACTTCGCGCCCATGGGCGGCACCTCGATCCCGATGCGCGGCGCCGAAGACATCATGTGGACCGTCAAGTTCCGCAACGGCAACGTGAAGCGCTTCAAGTTCCCCATCCGCACCACGCCTGAAGGCTCCATCAAGCCCTACGATGGCAAGCCCGAGGCGGGCGACCTCGAGAACGAGCTGCTCTTCACCGAGACCGCTCTCAAGGCCCCCAAGGAAGTCCTCAACAAGAAGTTCGAGATCGCCGACGCCGGCATGGACCAGTGCTGGTTCGACCTGCCCTGCGAAGGCGGCAACCGCTAGGCTTCGCCCTCGCGGTTAGTGTTTCCCTGAGAAACCGAAACGAACACATTTCAGAGGAGATATCACCATGCCCAAGATTCCTGTTAAAATTCCTTCGCAGGGCGTGCCCGTTGCCGCTCCGGAGATCATCGAGAAGGACGTCGACATCCTCATGGTCGGTGGCGGCATGGGCTGCTGCGGCGCGGCCTACGAGGTCGTCCGCTGGGCCGACAAGTACGCCCCCGATCTGAAGATCCAGCTGGTCGACAAGGCCGCCCTCGAGCGCTCCGGCGCCGTGGCCCAGGGCCTGTCCGCCATCAACACCTACCTCGGCAAGAACGATCCCGACGACTACGTGCGCATGATCCGCACCGACCTCATGGGCATCGTCCGCGAAGACCTGATCTTCGACCTCGGCCGTCACGTCGACGACTCCGTCCACCTCTTCGAGGAGTGGGGCCTGCCCTGCTGGATCAAGGACGGCGATCACAACCTGGACGGCGCCCAGGCCAAGAAGGCCGGCAAGTCCCTGCGTGCCGGCGACGACCCGGTCCGCTCCGGCCGTTGGCAGATCATGATCAACGGTGAGTCCTACAAGTGCATCGTGGCCGAGGCCGCGAAGAACGCCCTGGGCCAGGAGCGTTACATGGAGCGCGTCTTCATCGTGAAGCTGCTCCTGGACGCCAACACGCCCAACCGCATCGCGGGCGCCGTCGGCTTCTCCACCCGTGAGAACAAGGTCTACGTCTTCAAGACCAACGCCATGCTCGTGGCCTGCGGCGGCGCGGTGAACGTGTACCGTCCCCGCTCCACCGGTGAGGGCATGGGCCGCGCCTGGTACCCCGTGTGGAACGCCGGTTCGACCTACACCATGTGTGCCCAGGTCGGCGCCGAGATGACCATGATGGAAAACCGCTTCGTGCCCGCCCGCTTCAAGGACGGTTACGGCCCGGTCGGCGCCTGGTTCCTGCTCTTCAAGGCCAAGGCGACCAACTCCAAGGGCGAGGACTACTGCGCCACGAACGCGGCCATGCTGAAGCCCTACGAGGAGCGCGGCTACGCCAAGGGTCACATCATCCCGACCTGCCTGCGTAACCACATGATGCTGCGTGAGATGCGCGAGGGTCGTGGTCCCATCTACATGGACACCAAGACCGCGCTGCAGACCACCTTCCAGAAGCTCTCCCCCGAGCAGCAGAAGCACCTCGAGTCCGAGGCGTGGGAAGACTTCCTCGACATGTGCGTCGGCCAGGCCAACCTCTGGGCCTGCCAGAACATCGAGCCCGAGAACCGCGGTTCCGAGATCATGCCCACCGAGCCGTACCTGCTCGGTTCGCACTCCGGCTGCTGCGGCATCTGGGTCTCCGGCCCGGACGAGTCCTGGGTTCCCGAGGACTACAAGATCAAGGCCGACGACGGCAAGATCTACAACCGCATGACCACGGTCAACGGCCTGTTCACCTGCGCTGACGGCGTGGGCGCCTCCGGCCACAAGTTCTCCTCCGGCTCCCACGTTGAAGGCCGCATCGTCGGCAAGCAGCTGGTGCGCTGGTGCGTGAACCACAAGGACTTCAAGCCTGCCCTGAAGCAGTCCGCTGCCGATCTCGCCAAGGAGATCTACCAGCCGGTCGAGAACTTCAAGGCTGGCGTGTCCGTGTCCACCGACCCGGTCGTCAACCCGAACTACATCTCTCCCAAGAACTTCATGATGCGCCTCGTCAAGGCCACGGACGAGTACGGCGGCGGCGTGGGCACGATGTACGTGACCTCGCAGTCCCTGCTCGAGACCGGCTTCAAGCTCCTCGAGATGCTCGAGGAAGACTCCCGTAAGCTGGCTGCCCGCGACCTGCACGAGCTCATGCGCTGCTGGGAGCAGTTCCACCGCCTCTGGACCGTGCGCCTGCACATGCAGCACATCCACTTCCGTCAGGAGTCCCGTTACCCCGGCTTCTACTACCGTGGTGACTTCATGGGCCTGGACGATTCCAAGTGGAAGTGCTTCGTCAACTCCAAGTACGACCCCGAGAAGGGCGAGACCAAGCTCTTCAAGCGTGCGTACTGGCAGGTCATCCCGGATCCCATGCATCCGTAGTCTCATCGGGGCCGCAGGCTTAGGCCTGCGGCCCCATTTCCTTTTGCACGGCGCCTCAGCATATGGCATGAGATCAAGCCGTGAGCGGGCGGGCTCGTAGAGTCCGGATCGCGTTTTGTTCTCAGGCCATATGAGCGAGCCCGAAATCCGTTGAGGGAGGAGTGCACATGGCGAATACGAGCATCCTGGTTGTCGGAGGCGGTTTCAGCGGTCTTACGGCCGCCCTCGAAGCCGCCGAAGTCGGCCACGAGGTCTTCATTGTCGAGAAGAATCCCTTCTTGGGAGGCCGCGTGGCGCAGCTGAACAAATATTTCCCGAAGCTGTGCCCCCCTTCCTGCGGCCTTGAGATCCAGTTCCAGCGGGTCAAGAACAATCCCCTGGTCAAGGTCCTGACCATGGCCGAGGTCACCGGCGTCTCCGGCGGCCCCGGCAACTACGAGGTCTCGGTCAGCATCAAGCCCCGCCACGTCGGTCCCGGCGCGGCGGATCTGTCTGGCGACGCCGCGGCCCTGTCCGCGAGCGTGCCGAGCGAGTTCGAGCTGGGCATGGGCACGCGCAAGGCGCTGTACATGGACATGCCCTTCGCCTTCCCGCACCGCTACGTGCTGGACAAGGCGAACCTGACCGAGAACGAGGCCAAGGCGCTCGCCGCCAACGAGGCCATCGACCTCGCGGAGCAGGAGAAGAGCATCACCCTGAACGTGGGCGCCATCATCTACGCCACCGGATGGAAGCCCTACGACATGACCAACCTGACCAACCTCGGGGCGGGCATGGTTCCCAACGTGGTCTCGAACATGCAGCTCGAGCGCCTGGCCGCGCCGAGCGGCCCGACCAAGGGCAGGATCGTGCGTCCCACGGACGGCGCCGCGCCCAAGCGCGTGGCCTTCGTGCAGTGCGCCGGCTCGCGCGACGAGAACCACCTGAACTACTGCTCCTACATCTGCTGCATGGCCTCGCTGAAGCAGGCCGCCTACATCCGCGAGCAGATGCCCGAGACCGACGTGGTCATCTACTACATCGACCTGCGCACGCCTGGCCGCTACGAGAACTTCAAGCAGCGCATCCTGGCGGACGAGAAGATCAAGACCGTGAAGGGCAAGGTCGCCAAGATCGAGGCCTCGGGCGGCAACGTCAAGGTCACGGTCGAGGACGCGGTCACCGGACTCAAGGGCGAGGACGTCTTCGACATGGTCGTCCTGGCCACGGGCATGCAGCCCACGCTCGCGGGCGCCCCCCTGCCCAAGGGCGTCGAAGTCGACCAGGACGGTTTCCTCGTCAACGGCGAGGAGAAGGGCATCTTCGCCGCGGGCTGCGCCAAGCTGCCCCTCGACGTGATGAAGTCGGCCCAGTCCGCGACCGGCGCCGCCCTGAAAGCGATTCAAACGGTGAGAGGGAGGTAACCCGACATGCCCGAGAAGATCGGTGTCTACATCGACGAATCCTGCCTCGGCTCGGTCCTCTCCGCCGAGCCGCTGGTCGAATTCGTCAAGAATCGTTTCAGCAAAGAGGTTTCGGTGGTCAGGAGCCACCCGCGCCTGAGCTCGGTGGACGGCCAGAAGCTCATCCAGGCCGACATCGACGCGGGCGACGTGGACGCGGTGTGCATCTGCGGCACCTCGCCCCGCTATGACTCGGACCTCTTCAGCTTCACCGGCGACGCCCTGGTCGACCGCGTGAACCTGCGCGAGTTCGTGGCCAAGGCCTACAAGAACCCGGACGGCTCCGTGCCCAAGGCCGGCGACGCCGTGCCCGAGGAACTGCGCCTGATGGTCGAGGACTACCTGAAGATGGGCGTCCTCAAGCTGACCAAGATGGCCGCGCCCGCCCCGGAGATCCCGGAAGGCGTGAAGACCATCCTGGTGCTCGGCGGCGGCTGGACCGGCCTCAACGCCGCCCAGGCCGCGACCACCGCGGGCTTCGACGTGGTGCTCGTGGAGAAGAGCGACCAGCTCGGCGGCAAGGCGCTGAACCTCTTCAAGTCCTTCCCGCTCTCCGCCCCCTGGACCCAGACCGAGGACACCGGCATCGCCGCCCTGGCGCAGGCCGTGCAGTCCAACCCCAAGGTCAAGGTCTACCTCGGCAAGACGCTCGAGAAGCTCGAAGGCGCCCCGGGCATGTACCAGGCGACCATCGGCGGCGAGAACGTGGCCGTGGGCTCGGTCGTGCTGGCCACGGGCTTCGACCCGCAGGACGGCAAGTACCTCGAGCCGCTGGGCTACGGGAAGCTCAAGAACATCGTCACCACGCGCGAGTTCGAGAAGCTCGCCAAGGACGGCCTCAAGGCCAAGCGCGTGGCCTTCATCGCCGACATCGGCGTGTGCATGGAGCAGGGGCTCGCCGCCGAGGCCGCCCAGGCCGAGGCCGATCTGGCCGCGGCCGAAGCCGCCAAGGACGCTCCCAAGGAGGAGAAGGCCGAGGGCGAGGAGAAGACCGTGGTCTTCAAGGACCTCGAGTCCTGCAAGCACCTGGCCTTCAGCTCGGAGCTCAACTCCCTGGTGGCGCTCAAGCAGGCCGGCTACGTGGCCGACTCCGCACCGGACGCCATGGGCTACGTCTTCTACGACCACATGATGGTCCCGGGCATCAACGAGCGCTACTACAAGGCCGCCCAGGACAAGCCCGGCGTCATGCTGACCAAGGGCCGCATCACGGGCATCCGCGAGGAGGGCTCGGGCCTGGTCGTGCTCGCCCAGGACACCCTGCTCGGCGAGTCCGTCGAGCTGGCCGTCGACATGGTCGTGCTGCCCACGGGCATGGTCCCGACCACGGCGCACGGCCCGGTGGTCAACTTCGCCTACCGCCAGGGCCCGGCCTTCCCGGACCTGGAGCTGTTCAGCGGCTTCGCCGACTCGAACTACATCTGCTTCCCCTACGAGACGCGCCGCACCGGCGTGTACGCCGCAGGCTGCGTGCGCCAGCCCATGAGCATGGCAATGTCCCGCGAGGACGCCAACGGCGCCGTGCTCAAGGCCATCCAGTGCATCAGCTCGCTGAACCGCGGCGTGTCGGTGCACCCGCGCTCGGGCGACAAGTCCTACCCGAAGTTCAACTTCGTGCGCTGCACCCAGTGCAAGCGCTGCACGGAGGAATGTCCCTTCGGCGCGCTGGACGACGATCCCAAGGGAACGCCGATGCCGAACCCGACGCGCTGCCGCCGCTGCGGCACCTGCATGGGCGCCTGCCCGGAGCGCGTCATCAGCTTCGACAACTACAACGTCGACATGATCGGCACCATGATCAAGAGCGTGGAGATCCCGCCCAAGATCGACGAGGGCGGCCCCCGCGCCATCATCCTGGCCTGCGAGAACGACGCCTACCCGGCGCTGGACATCGCGGCCATGCGCGGCAGCCGCTGGAGCCCGTACGTGCGCATCGTGCCGGTGCGCTGCCTGGGCTCGGTGAACACCATCTGGATCGCCGACGCCATGTCCAAGGGCACGGACGGCGTGCTTCTGCTGGGCTGCAAGTACGGAGAGGACTACCAGTGCCACTTCGTCAAGGGCTCGGAGCTGTGCAGCCGCCGCATGGTCAACGTGGCCGAATCGCTGAACCGTCTGGGCGTCGAGCCCGAGCGCGTCGTGCAGAAGCAGGTCGCCATCGACGAGTACGATCAGGTGCCGCTGATCATCGACGAGTTCATGAACTACATCTTGAAGCTCGGCCCCAACCCCTTCAAGGGTTACTAGGTCAGAAGGGAGGACGATCACATGTCGAACCCGGTCCGCATCCAACCCGACCTGCAGTTCGTCAAGGACCTGCAGCAGGTGGGCGGCGATACGCTGAAGCGCTGCTACCAGTGCGCCACGTGCTCGGTCGCCTGCCCCATCTCTCCCGCCGAGAATCCCTATCCGCGGAAGGAGATGATCTGGGCGCAGTGGGGCCTCAAGGACAAGCTGGTCAATGACATAGACATCTGGCTGTGCCACAACTGCGGCAACTGCTCCGACCTCTGTCCCCGCGGCGCCAAGCCGGGCGACCTCCTGGCCGCCCTGCGCAACATGGCCTACCGCAAGGTCGCCGAGCCCGCCATCGTCGGCGAGTGGATGAGCTCTTCCAAGTACCTGCCCATCCTCATCGCCATCCCGGCGATCCTCTGGCTGGTCATCTGGACGCTGCGCGCCGGCGTGCTGGGGACCTTCTTCCCCACCTTCGTGGCCAACGGCCACGAGTGGGAAGTGGTCAAGGAAGGCGGCAAGGTGGTCTTCGGCGGGCTCTTCCCCGGCGACTTCACCATCGACCCGATCTTCGTCCTGACCTTCTTCTTCATGGTCTGGACGTTCTACAAGGGTGTGAAGCGGCTCATCGCCTCCTTCGACGTGCCCACGACCTTCGCCATCGCGGGCAAGCCGAACCCCTCCATGTGGGAGGCCTTCAAGACCACGGTGGGCTGCGAGATCGCGACCCACTCCAAGTGGAAGAAGTGCGGCGAGGACACCGAGGCCGACCAGCAGAAGTTCAAGGGCCACCTGACCCTGTTCTACGCCTTCCTGGCCCTGCTCGTGGTCACCGGCTCCATCGCCACCGGCCACTGGGGCGGCAACGTCCTGCGCTTCCTCACCGGCTCGAGCCTGGGGATCCTGGACTTCTTCGGCCACACGCCGCTGCCGTTCTACAACCCGATCAAGCTGCTGGCCATCGTCGGCGCCTGCCTGTTCGTCTACGGACTGGCCAAGCTGACCACGCGCCGCATGAACCAGAACACCAAGAAGCACGGCTCTTCCTGGTACGACTGGTACCTGCTCGGTCTCATCTGGACCGTGGGCCTCACGGGCATCTTCTCGCTGCTCCTGCGCCTGGCCAACGTGCCCGGCCTGGCCTACCCGATGTACTACGTCCACCTCGTTGCGGTGTGGATGCTCATCGCCTACCTGCCCTGGTCCAAGCTCGGGCATTTGGTATATAGAACCGCGGCCCTGACGTATGCGCGTCACATCGGCCGCATCCCCATGGAAACCAAAGAGGAAAAGACTTTTGTCCTCTAATCGAGAGACGACAAGGGAGGATCAAATCATGGCTGAAGCGCGCAAGACTTTCCCGATGAGCACCTTCGCTGCGTACCTCAAGGGCGCGGGCAAGGAAGGCCAGAAGCAGAACATCACCGAGCTGCTTTCGTTCATGACCGGTTCCGCCATCGACGCCGAGGGCGAGCCCTTCGCCGCGGCCCTGGCCAAGGCCTGGATCTACGAGCAGCATCCCGAGCTGGCCAAGATGGCCGCCGGTCAGGTGGGCGGCCTGGGCGACAACGTCTCCGTGGTCGAGCTGCCCGAGGGCGTGAAGTCCGACGTGGCCGCGATCTTCGCCAAGCTGGGCGAGTACCGCAAGACCATCGCCGACCAGAAGACCCGCGTGGCCGAGCTCGAGAAGAAGCTGGCCGAGACCGAGGGCAAGCTGGCCGAGACCTCCAAGGCCATGGCCGACTACAAGGGCAAGTACGAGGCCCTCGAGGCCTCCGGCAAGGGCGAGGGCGAGAAGGTCATCGTCGCGGCCGAGGAGAAGGTCACGGGCCTGAACACCCAGCTGGGCGACCTGGCCGGTGAGATCGAGAAGGTCAAGTCGAGCATCATCGCCATCCTGAAGGCCGCTCCGGCCGGTGGCGCCGCCGGCGGTGCCGCGGCCTCCGAGACGGCCGGTGCCGGTGCCCCCGAGGTGGGCGGCGCGCCTGCCGACACCTTCGGCTTCGGCTCCGATCCCTTCAGCGACAACGAATGGTAGTCGCTTCTTGACGTAATTGTCGAACGGCCCCGGCCGGCATTCTGCCGGCCGGGGTTTTTTTATCCCCAAACGGTACGAATCTTCTTCGTGCCGAACCTGACTTTCTTGTCATTGCGCGAACGATCTTCGGCATGTCTTCGGACATGACGCCTTTTTACCTATATGCTGCCTTTTTTGCTGACAATTGTGTGAAATGGCCGCGCTTGATTTTGCCCGTCGTTTCATTGTAAAGATGGCGCCACTATGGGACATTTGCGGCTGAACGACGTCTGCGTCAGGTTCGGCGGGCTGCAGGCGCTCGCGAACGTTTCCTTCGACCTCAGGCCCGGGGAGATTCTCGCCCTCATCGGCCCGAACGGCGCGGGAAAGACCACTGTCTTCAACGTCATCACCGGGGTCTACAAGATATCCTCCGGCGCGGTGACCTACGGCGAGTCGAGCATCTCCGGGCTTCGGCCGCACCACATCCTGGCCGCGGGCATCGCCCGCACGTTCCAGAACATCCGTCTGTTCACGGCCATGACCGCGCTCGAGAACGTCATGGTCGCCCAGCACTGCCGCTCCCGCTGCGGCGTCTTCTCCGCCGTGCTGCGCTCACGCTCGCAGCGCGAGGAGGAGGCGCAGATCCGCGCCAAGGCCCGCGAGGCCCTGGACTTCGTGGGCATGGGCCATCTCGCCGACGACGTCGCGCGCAACATGTCCTACGGCATGCAGCGCCGCCTGGAGATCGCCCGGGCCCTGGGCAGCGAGCCGCGCACCATTCTCCTGGACGAACCCGCCGCGGGGCTGAACCCCGCGGAGAGCAAAGAGCTCATGGATCTGATCCTGCGCATCGCAGACACCGGCATCAACGTCCTCATGGTCGAGCACGACATGAAGGTGGTCATGGGCATCAGCCACCGCGTGGCCGTGCTGGACCACGGCGTGCTCATCAGCCACGGACGGCCGGACGAGGTGCAGCGCGACCCCAAGGTGATCGAGGCCTATCTCGGCCAATAACTCAACCGTGGAGGGAGTAGGAATGAACAGGAACATGTGGCGTGTGCTCGTGCTGGCGCTTGCGCTCAGCCTCGCCTGCGGCGCTACCGCCTGGGCGGCCAAGCTCAAGATCGGCAGCATGTCCCCCCTGACCGGCCCCTACGCCGCCGACGGCAACGACATCGCCAACGGCGTGCGCGCGGCCATCGCGGCCATCCAGAAGGACGGCGGCATCCCGGGTTACGACGGCATCGAGCTCCTGGCCGAGGACACCGCCTGCGATCCGAAGCAGGCCGTGGCCGCCGCCAACAAGCTCTTGTCCGAAGAGGTCGTCGGCGTCGTCGGCGCCTACTGCTCCAGCGCCACGATCCCGGCCTCCGATGTCCTGGCCGAGGAGAACATCCCCATGCTGACGCCGGCCTCGACCAACGAGAAGGTCACCGAGCGCGGCCTCAAGTACATGTTCCGCATCTGCGGCCGTGACGACGACCAGAGCGTCGCCGCCGTGGAGTTCATGACCAACTACCTGAAGGCCAAGACCCTCTACGTGGTCGACGACAAGACGACCTACTCCCAGGGGCTGGCCGACAACGTCGAGAAGCTGGCCGCCAAGAAGGGGATCAAGGTCATCGCCCACGACCACGTCAACCAGGGCGACAAGGACTTCTCCGCGGTGCTCACCAAGGTCAAGGACGCCCATCCCGACGTCCTGTACATGAGCCTGCAGAACTCCTCCTCCGGCGCGCTGATGCTCATCCAGGCCCGCCGCGCGGGCATCAAGGCCGCGATCATCGGCCAGGACGCCGTGTACCATCCGCAGCTCATCGAGATCGCCAAGGACGCCGCCGAGGGCGCGTACCTGACGTTCGGCTACATCGATCCGCAGACCCCGGCCTACAAGAAGTTCCTGGAGGCCTACAAGCCCTACGGCGAGCCCGGCGCCTACTCCGGCTACGCCTATGACGCCGCCTACACACTGCTCTCCGCCATCAAGGAGGCCAAGTCCACCGATCCGGCCAAGATCAGGGCCGCGATCATGAAGATGGACTACCAGGGCGCCTCCAAGGTGATCAAGTTCAAGGAGAACGGCGACTCCGGCTCCAACTACATCATCCGCGAGGTCAAGGGCGGGAAGTTCATCAACTTCTGGAACCCTGCCACCGGCAAGACCTACTAGTCACGACCACGTGAGGGGGGCCCGCGGGCCCCCCTTTTCTCGGTCCCTTCGGGGCTGCACCCCGGCGCTCCCGGGCATGGACAACAACAGGGCGGCACATGGACTTCTTTCTGCAGCAATGCCTGAACGGCCTGACCCTGGGTGGCCTGTACGCGCTCATCGCGCTCGGCTACACCATGGTCTACGGCATCATCCAGCTCATCAACTTCGCGCACGGCGAGTTCTTCGCCGCGGGCGGATACGTGGGCGTCATCCTCCTCTCGCTCATGGCCGCGCACGGCATGACCGCGAGCCATCCCTGGCTGTGCATGGTCCTGGCGCTGATCCTGACCATGGGCTACTGCGCGCTCCTGGCCATGGCCGTGGAGAAGGTGGCCTACAAGCCGCTCAGGAACTCCTCGCGCCTGTCCGTGCTGCTCTCCGCGCTCGGCATGTCCATCTTTCTGCAGAACGGCATGATGCTCACCCAGGGCGTGTACGACAAGGCCTACCCCACGCAGATGGTGGAGGGCCACGTGATGCTCGGCGGCATCCGCGTCTCGCTCATGCAGGGCATCATCCTCGGCGTCACGGCCGTGCTCCTCTTCGGGCTGAACGCCCTGGTCTTCCGCACCAACGTGGGCAAGGCCATGCGCGCCACGGCGCAGGACAAGGTCATGGCCGCACTCGTGGGCATCAACTCCAACCGCATCATCTCGCTGACGTTCGCCATCGGCGCGGGGCTGGCCGCGGCCGCGGGCATCATGGTCGGCTTCAACTACGGCTCCGTGCGCTACGACATGGGCTTCGTGCCCGGCATCAAGGCCTTCGCCGCCGCCGTGCTCGGGGGCATCGGCAACATCACGGGCGCCATGGTCGGCGGCCTGATCATCGGCATGGTCGAGGTCATGGCCGCTGCCTACATAAACGGCGGCACGGAGTACAAGGACGTCTTCGCCTTCATCATCCTGATCGCGGTGCTCTACTTCATGCCCACCGGCATCATGGGGGAGAATGTCGATGACACGCGCGTCTAGGAAGCACTGGCTGCTCTTCGCCCTCGGGCTCGGATGGTTCCTCGTCCTGCTCTGGCCGATGCTCGGCATCCACGAGGACGGCTCGCTCTCCTTTTCCGAGACCTTCGCGGTCTGGGGCCGGGTGTCCTTGGTGGCGCTCGTCTGCATGGCCGTGTGGCAGCTTCGCCGCTCGGGCGTGCTCGACTTCCTCGACGCCCCGGCCGCCAGGGTGCGCGACTCGGCCACGGCCCTTGCCGGACGCCTGCCGCGCTGGATGTGGCTGAGCGTGCTGCTCGCCTTCGCGCTGACGTATCCCCTGTACACGGAGCGCTACGCCCAGGACGTGGCCGTGCAGGTGCTCATCTACGTCTGCCTCGGCCTCGGCCTCAACGTGGTCGTGGGCCTGTGCGGCCTGCTGGACCTCGGCTACATCGCCTTCTACGGCGTGGGCGCCTACACCTACGCGCTGCTCAGCATCCACTACGGCATGTCGTTCTGGCTCTGCCTGCCCATCGCCGCGGTCTTCGCCACGGTGGCGGGCTGCATCATCGGCTACCCGACCCTGCGCATGCGCGGCGACTATCTGGCCATCGTCACGCTCGGCTTCGGCGAGATCGTGCGCATCGTGCTCAACAACTGGATGAGCCTGACCAACGGCCCCAACGGGCTCCTCGGCATCAAGCCCGCGGGCATCTACCTGCCGAGCTTCATGAACGGGCTCTCCTTCGAGCACATCTGGCTGAAGAAGCTCGAGTACCTCTACTATGTCATCCTGGGGCTTGCGGTCTTCACCGTCATCGCCGTGCGCCGCCTGAACTTCTCGCGCATCGGCCGGGCCTGGGAGGCCATCCGCGAGGACGAGACCGCGGCCGAGGTCATGGGCGTGAACACCTTCATGCTGAAGCTCATGGCCTACGCCTCGGGCGCCGCCTTCGGCGGCCTGGCGGGCGTGTTCTTCGCGGCGCGCATGCGCTTCGTCTCTCCGGAGTCCTTCTCCTTCATGGAATCGGTGATGGTCCTGTCCATGGTCGTGCTCGGCGGCATGGGCTCGATCCCGGGCATCATCCTCGGCGCGCTGGCGCTCATCGCGCTGCCCGAGGCCTTCCGGGGATTCGAGCTCTACCGCATGCTGGCCTTCGGCGGGGCCATGACCCTGATGATGCTCATCCGCCCTGCGGGCCTGATCCCGGCCAAGCGCATGGGCAAGCGCGGCGAGGAGGCGGAATAGATGTCCGAAACCGGCAGGGCCGTCCAGAGCGGCGAGCCCATTCTCGAACTGACCGACGTCACCGCCCACTACGGCCGCATCCAGGCGCTCAAGGGGATATCCCTCAAGGCCTGGCCCGGCGAGATCGTGACCATCATCGGCGCCAACGGCGCGGGCAAGTCCACCACGCTCATGACCATCTGCGGCGTCGTGCGCGCGAGCTCCGGCGACGTGCGCTTCGACGGGCAGAGCATCCGCGACGTCTCCTCGGACCGCCTGCCGCCCATGGGGCTGTGCCAGGTGCCCGAGGGCAGGCGCATCTTCCCGCGCCTGTCCGTGGCGGAGAACCTGGACATGGGCGCCTTCTTCCGCAGGGACCAGGAGGACATCCGGCGCGACAAGGACATGATCTACGACCTCTTCCCGGTGTTGCGGGAGCGCCGTCGCCAGCCCGGCGGCACCCTCTCCGGCGGCGAGCAGCAGATGCTGGCCATCGGCCGCGCGCTCATGAGCCGCCCGCGCCTGCTGCTGCTCGACGAGCCCTCCCTCGGCCTCGCGCCGCTCGTGGTCAAGCAGATCTTCTCCATCGTCAAGCGCATCAACGAGGAGAACCGCACCACCATCCTGCTCGTGGAGCAGAACGCCAACCTGGCGCTGCAGCTGGCCACGCGCGGCTACGTGCTGGAGACGGGCTCCGTGGTGCTCGAGGACGACGCGGCGGCGCTGCTCGGCAACCCGCAGATCCGCAAGGCCTACCTCGGAGAGTAGTCCGCCGCGTTCCGAAGCCGTCGCCTGCATCCGCCTGCGGCTGTCCGGATGTTCCCTGTTGCCCGATTTTGCTTTGCAATATCGGCACACCCTGATACAAAGACCGAAAAAATAGGTCTATCGGGGCGCTCATGGGTGCGATGTTCAATCCGGCCAAAGAGATCAAGACCCACATAGGCAAGGCCAAGGTCTATCTCAACAAGCATCAGACCGTGCGTTGCATGGGCGAGTTGCTTGCGGCCATCAAGATCCACATCTTCTGCCAGAAGAAGATTCTCGGCACCGACAAGATCGAGATCGAGTATTCGCTCGACGAGCTCATGAACGGTCTGTCGGCCGTGCCCGAGCTCAAGCGCTACATCTCCTCACCCCTGACCTACAAGAAGGGCGCCGAGCGGCGCACCTACATGGTGCTCATCCGCATCCTCAGGCGTATCCGCGACGACATGGAGCGGGGCACGCCCACGGAAAGCCCCGAGGAACTGGAGGCCAAGCGCAAGCGCCAGGCCATGCTCGGCAAGATGGAAGAGTTCCTGATGAAGGGCGACCAGATGATGGTCGCGGCCATCGTCAACAAGCTGGTCAGCGAGTCCGGGGGTGATTCCTACGTGCTCATGGACGTGGCCGAGCGCTTCTACAAGGCCAAGGACTGGCGCGGCGTGGTGCAGCACTCGCTGGAGGCCATCCGCAAGAACCCCAAGGAGATGCGGGCCTACAAGCTGGCCATCAACGCGTACCGCTTCCTCAAAGAGTACGACGCGGCCATGGCCCTGTTCAAGCAGGCCATCGGCGTCTTCGGCCACCACCCGAACATCTACATCAACCTGACCAAGCTCTACTACGAGTGGGGCAAGCCCAAGAAGGCTTACGAGGCCGCCATGATGACCCTGAAGCTCGAGCCCGGCAACGTCGAGGCCGCGCGCTTCGTGGAGATTCTCGGCCCCAAGCTCGGCCTGGGCGATGCGCCCGCCGCGTCCGCCGAGGGCGAAGCCCCCGCGGCGCAGGCTGAGACGGCCGCCGAGCCGCCCTTGACCGCGGAATCCTGATCCGCCCGCGCGGCGGCCCCGCGCGCTCCCCCTCGCTCCTTATCGCTCCTTCTCGTTGCCCTTGCCACGACGGTCGGCATCCGGCCAATGGCATCCGGCCGACAGCGCCAGGCCTACAGCGCCCGGCATCCGCATCGGCCCGTCCGCAAACGACGTCCCCTGCATCCGGCGCGGCCGGTTCCGGGCGTTCGGGCCTCGCGTCAGCCGAGGACGTGCAAAGGGAAGGGGAGGGGAGGGCCCGGCGGCGGCGTATCAGAAAGGCGGACGACGCCTTACGCGGCGTCGATGAAGGCCTGCATGCGCCGCAGGACCAGGTCCATGAGCTGCCCGTAGGCCGGGCGGAGCGCCTGCACCGCGTCGCGGTCGCCCTCGCGGCAGGCCTGTTCCACGCGCAGGGAGAGCTCCATGAGAGCGGGGGCGTTGACCGTGCCGCACATGCCCTTCAGCGAATGCGCGGCCTTGGCCGCCGCGGGCAGGTCGTCCGCGTCCGCGGCCTGCTCGAAGCGCTCGAGGCGCTGCGGCCCGTCCTCGAGGAAGAGGGCGTAGATCTCCTTCAGGAAATCGACCTCGTTGTCCAGGCGGTCCAGGGACTTGGCCGTGTCGAGCACCTCTTCTTCGGCGAGGCTGGTGAGATCGGGCGCGTTGTCCACCGGGGCGTCCTTGCGTGAAAGTGTCAGCCGATGGTAGTTGATAGCTCCCTTTGCAGGCTCCCGCAAGCCGCAACCCGCAAGACGATCGCATCTCGGGCCGGAACGGGCCTTTTTGACGCCGACGCGGCGATGGTGTAGCCAGGGCGCACGGCCCGGGCCTCGCCCGCCTGCCGCGACGTTTCACGAACGACGCACGAACACTCCCCTCCCAGGATACCCCGCAAGGACATTGCCGAAGGATATCCCCGTGAGGATGCTCGAGGACATCATGCAACGCGCCATGCGCTCCCTGGCCCTGCTCTGCACCCTGTGCCTGCTCCTGAACCTCGTGGCCGCGGCCGTCGCCCACGGCCAGACCGACGAGGACCTGGAGCGCAACGAGAAGAACCGCCTCCTGGAGCAGACCTACAAGAAGCGGCTCAAGGCCTGGCGGGCCGAGCGCCTGCGCGAGAGCGTGCTGCTTTCCACCCCGCGGGCCCGCCAGGAGCGCGAGGACGAGTTCGCCGCGCGCGTCTCGGACATGAGCCTGCGCGAGAAGGTCGGCCAGGTCTTCATGGTCACCTTCCCGGGCAACGTCTATTCGGGCGATGTGGCCGACCTCGTGGAGAAGGAGAAGGTCGGCGGGGTCATCCTCTACGGCATCTCCGGCAACCTCGGCCCGGCGCGCCGGCTGAAGCGGCTCACGGACGAGCTGCAGGGCCACGCGACCGTGGACGGCGACCATCTGCCGCTCTTCGTGGCCGTGGACCAGGAAGGGGGCACCGTGTCGCGCCTGCGCGACGGCTTCACCCAGTTCCCCTCGGCCATGGCGCTGGGCGCCACGGGCGACCCGGACAACGCGGACTACGAGGCCCGGATCATGGCCACGGAGCTGCTCGGGGTGGGGGTGAACGTGGACTTCGCGCCCGTGGCCGACGTGAACACCAATCCGGAGAATCCGGTCATCGGCCTTCGCTCCTTCGGCTCGGATCCCTATCTCGTGGCCGCCTTCGTGCGCGCCTTCGTGGAGTCCAGCCGTTCCGAGGGACTGCTCTGCGCGGCCAAGCACTTCCCCGGCCACGGCGAGGCCGCGGTGGATTCCCACGTGGGCCTGCCGAGCCTGCCCTTCGACGCGGCCCGGCTCGAGCGCGTGGAGTTTCCGCCCTTCATCGCGGCCATCGCGGCCAAGACGCCCATGATCATGACCGCGCACATCGCCCTGCCCAAGCTGAACCCCGAGGATCCCACGCTGCCCGCCACGCTCTCGCCCGCCGTGCTTCAGGGGCTTTTGCGCGGCACGCTCGGCTACAAGGGCGTCATCGTCACGGACTCGCTGTTCATGGGAGCGGTCATGAAGCGCTTCGGCCCGGCCGAGGCCGCGGTCAAGGCCTTCGAGGCGGGCGCGGACCTGCTCCTCTTCGGCGCGGACCTCTATGACCGGGGCGAGGGCGAGAAGACCGTGGGCTACGAGAAGGCGGCCATGCAGGCGCTCTACGACGCGGTCAAGTCCGGCCGCGTCTCCGAGAAGCGCCTGGACGCGTCCGTGGAGCGCATCCTGCGCGCCAAGTCGCGCATCGCGCCCCGCCTGCTGGTGCCCAGGGACGACCGCTACGCCCTGGTCTCGGCGGGCGACGACGCGGGCCGGGAGGCCGCGGAGTTCATGGCCGGAGAGGCCGTGACCCTGGTGCGCAACCAGGGCTTCCTGCCGCTCGGCGAGACCGGCGGGCTGGCGGTGATCTATCCGAAGAAGCTCGACGCGGTGGGCAAGGCCTTCGATTCCGGCCTGCCCTGGGCGAAGCTCGTGCCCGTGGCCGACGACCCGACGGACGACGACGTGGCCCGGGCCAAGGCCACGGTCAAGGCCGCCGGGGGCCGCGCCCTGGTCGTGGTCAGCGGCGTGGCGCGCCATCCGGCGCAGGAGGCGCTCGTGCGCGCGCTCGCCGCGCAGAAGGGCGCGAAGATCGGTGTGGTCGCGGCCGGGCTGCCCTACGACCTCCTGCAATTCAAGGAGGCCCCGCTGCTCGTGGCCACCTACGGCGCGCACCCGGGAGCCTTCGCCGCCCTGGCCGCGGTCTGCGCGGACGAACAGCGCTTCACCGGGCATCTGCCCGTCTCCCTGCCTGGCCTGGGCGACGTGGGCTTCGCCGCGCCGCTCAGGCGCTAGGGATCCTTCGCCGGGGCGTTCGCGTCACCTTCCGGGGCCGCGTCGGTCTTCGCCGCGGCCTCGGCGCGCTTCGCGTCGAACTCGCGGCGCAGGCGTTGCAGCACGTGCTCGTAGCCTCCGGGCGCATGGGGCACGGTGCACCCCGAGCAGTCCTTGATGCCGTCCGGCGTGAGCGTGGGCCTGCCGCCGCACCCTTTCAGGAAATACAGCGGACAGAAGCAGAAGAGGCAGTTGAAGTCCTCCTCGGCCACGCCCTTGTGGCAGGGGAAGTAGGCGCAGTCGCGGTTTGTGAAGAAGCTGTGGGAGTTCTTCATGCCGCGGCCTCCGTCCCGGCCGCCGTCCTGCCCCGCGCCGCGCGCGGCGGTGCGAAGAAGCGCAGGCGCAGCGCGTTGCTGACCACGGAGACCGAGGAGAGCGCCATGGCCGTGCCCGCGATCATGGGGTTCAGGATGGGCCCGCCGAAGAGGTGCAGCACGCCCATGGCCACGGGGATGCCGACGACGTTGTAGCCGAAGGCCCAGAACAGGTTCTGGCGGATGTTGCGCATCACGGCGCGCGACAGCGCGAGCGCGGTGACCACGCCCGAAAGCTCGCCGCCCATGAGCACCACCTCGCCCGCCTCCACGGCCACGTCCAGGCCGGTGCCCATGGCCAGCCCCACGTCGGCCTGGGCCAGGGCCGGGGCGTCGTTCACCCCGTCGCCGACCATGGCCACGGACAGTCCGTCGGCCTGCAGCTTCCTCACCTCCTCGGCCTTGCGGTCGGGCAGCACCTGGGCCAGCACGCGCGAGACGCCCGCCTGCGCGGCCACGGCGCGCGCCGTGGCCTCCAGGTCGCCGGTGAGCATGACCACGCTGACGCCCATCCTCTCGAGCTCGGCCACCACCGCGGGGGCGTCGTCCTTCAGCACGTCGCTCACGCCGAGCAGCCCGGCCGGGCGTCCGTCCACGGCCACGTAGAGCGGCGTGCCGCCCGAGGAGGCGATGCGCCCGGCGACCGCCTCGTCGAACGTGTTCGCGCCGAGGGACTCCATGAAGGTCCGGGTGCCCACGGCCACGGCCTTGCCCGCCACCCGGGCCGTGACCCCGCGGCCGGGCAGGGCCTCGAAGTCCTCGGCCTTGGCCACGGCAAGGCCCTTCTCGCGCGCCGCGCGCGTCACGGCCCCGGCCAGGGGGTGCTCGCTGCCGGTCTCGGCCGCGGCGGCCAGGGCCAGCAGGGCGTCACCGTCCAGCCCCTGCGCGGGCGCGTTGGTGGAAAGCTCGGGCCTGCCCCGGGTCAGGGTGCCGGTCTTGTCGAAGACCACGGCCGCCACCTTCTCCGCCTTCTGCAGCGCCTCGCCGCTCTTGATGAGCACGCCGAGCTGCGCGCCCCGCCCCATGCCGACCATGAGCGAGGTGGGCACGGCGAGCCCCATGGCGCAGGGGCAGGCGATGACCAGCACGGCCACGAAGACGCGCAGCGCGAAGGTGAACTCGGCCCCGCCGACCCACCAGGCGAGCCCGGCGAGGAGCGCGAGGCTCATGACGATGGGCACGAAATAGTAGCTCACGCGGTCGGCCAGCCCGGCGATGGGCGCCTTGGAGCCCTGGGCGCGCCGCACGAGCTCCACGATGCGGGACAGGGTCGAGTCAGCGCCCACGCGCCTGGCCTCGATGGTCAGCGCGCCCTGGATGTTCATGGTTCCGCCCGTGACCTCTGCCCCGGCGGTCTTGCCCACGGGCATGGACTCGCCCGTGAGCATGGACTCGTCCACGCTCGAGCGGCCTTCCAGGACCGCGCCGTCCACGGGCACGCGCTCGCCCGGGCGCACCAGCAGCCGGTCGCCCGGCTCGATCTCGTCCAGGGAGACCACGCGCTCGACGTCGCCCTCGGGACCCGACTCGATGAGCGTTGCCGTGTCCGGGGCCAGCTCCATGAGCTTCTGGATGGCGCCCGAGGTGCGCAGCTTGGCCCGCGCCTCCAGGTACTTGCCGAGCGAGATGAGCGTCAGCAGCACGGCCGCAGACTCGAAGTAGAGGTCGTGCGCCCGGGCCACGGCGGAGAGCCCGCCCCCGCCGTCCACGACGACCATCGCGCCGAGCTGCCAGAAGGAATAGGCGAGGGCCGCGCCCGTGCCCACGGCCACCAGCGAATCCATGTCCGGCGAGCGCCGCGCCAGGGCCGGGAAGCCGCGCAGGTAGAAGTGGCGGCCGGTGTAGACCACGGGCAGGGTGAGCAGGGCCTGGACCACGGTGAAGGTGAGCGGCGCGATGCCCGGCGCGAGGAAGGGCGGCAGCGGCAGGCCGAACATGTGGCCCATGGAGAGGTAGAGGAGCGGGATGACGAACCCGAAGGCCGGGATCAGCTCGCGCCGCATGCCTGCCAGGCGCTCCTCGGCCTCGCGGCGGCGCATGTCGAAGACGTCCTTGCCCGCGGCCCGCGTGCGCGCCTGAAAGCCGAGCGCGCGGACGGCGTCCTTGATCGCCCTGGGCGAGGTCTTCGCGGGATCGTAGACCACGCGCCCGGTCTCGTCGGCCAGGTTGACCGCGGCCTCGGCCACGCCCTCCATGCGCCCCACCACGCGCTCGATGCGCGCCTGGCAGGAGGCGCAGTGCATGCCCTCGATGTCGAGCTCCAGGACCTGCTCCTTTTGCGGCAGCACGACCTCGAAGCCGAGCTTGGAGACGCTTTCGGCGATGGCCTCGGGCGAGAGCCGGGCGGGGTCGTAGTCCACCTCCATGCTCTCGGCGGCCAGGTTGACGCTGACCCTGTCCACGCCCTCGGTGCGGGAGAGCACGCGCTCTATGCGGCCCTGGCAGGCGGCGCAGTGCATGCCCTTGACCGGCGCGGCCAGGCGGGAGGAGGTTCTTTCGGAAGAACTGTCGGTATTCTCGGGAGCCTTCGTGGTCTGTTCCATGATCCTGAAAGTATGCGCATTGTCCGGGACGTTGGCAACATGTCCGGCCGCACGGAGTCGGACGGGGGAGGGGGCGGCGTGAAATTCCGCTTTGCGCATCGGCCTCGCATCCGTCACAATGCGCGCCGGAGGAACGCATGGCGCGACGCACGCACGGCAATTTTCAGGACGGTTCCGGCAACGACGACGGGTACGAAGGCGAGGAGCCGAAGTCCCGCTCGCAATTGAAGCGCGAGATGACCGCGCTGCAGAAGCTCGGAAAGAGGCTGCTGGACCTGCCCGAGTCCAAGCTCAGATCCCTCGGGCTTCGCGACGACCTGCTCGAGGCGGTCCTGCTCGCGCGGCGCATCACGGACCACGAGGGCAAGCGGCGCCAGCTGCAGTTCGTCGGCCGCCTCATGCGCGAGATAGACACCTCGGCCGTGGAGGCCCTGTTCACCGAGCTCGACGCGGCGCGGGAGCTCGACGCGGCGCGCTTCCAGCGGCTCGAGCGCTGGCGCGACCGGCTGGTCGAAGGCGACGAGGACGTGGTGGACGAGATCAGGGCCGAGCTGCCCGCGCTGGACGTGCAGCACGTGCGCACCCTGGCCCGCAACGCCGCGCGCGAGGCGGCGGGCAACAAGCCGCCCAAGGCCTCTCGCGCCCTGTTCCGCTACCTGCGCGAGCTGCGCCTGGCCGCGGGCGGCAATGCCGCCGACGATGCAGGCGAGACCGTGTGGGACGACGCCCCCGAGGACGGGCCCTTTCTGGGCGAGTAGGAAATCCGGCAAGGAGGAAGGGCCCGGAAGAGGGCCTGGCGGATAGCGCGAGCGGGGCCCGATCAGGCCGAGACGTCGAGCAGCGAGCCCTTGCGGGCCTGCACGGCAGGGGAGAGCGAGGCCGCGATGGAGCCGAGGAAGGCGTCCAGGCCGCCTGTCGCGGCCGCCTGCTGGCTCGTCTGGGCGGCCGTCCGGGCGGCCGTGGTCCGGGCCGAAGGTTCGGCCGCGGTCTGGGCGGTTTCCTGGGCGGTTTCCAGGGCCGCGGTCAGGCCGTCCGTCTTGGAGGCTGTCTGCGCCGCGCCCGTCCCGCCCGTCCCGTCGGTCCCGTACTTCTCGTCGTAGTAGGAGGCCAGCTCCGAGAGCCCCTTGCGCAGCCCGGCCACCAGCCCGCCCGCGCCCGAGGCGTTCTTCAGGGAGTCGAGCAGCATCTCCTGCGCGCTCTGCCCCTCGTCTGCGCCGAAGCGGTCCGCGATGCCGGACACGGCCGAGGCAAGGGCCTGTCCTATCTGGCCGGACAGGCTCCCCGCGGGCACGGTCGCGGTGTAGATCTTCTCGTTCAGGCCGTTGTCGAAGTAGGCGTTGACCTGCGGATTCAGGTCGCCGTTCAGCTCGTTCGCCAGGGCGTCGCCCGCGCTCACGCCGTAGTTCTGGTCAGTGAGGCGGATGGCCGCGAGCATGCCCTTGGAGAGCGCGTCCTCGCCCACGCTGCCGTTGCCCACGTATCCCGCGATGACCCCGAGGAAGGACTGCCCTGCCTGGTCGCCGTAGCTGGAGGACATCCACTGTGCCGTGCGCGTGAGGGAGGCGGCAAGCCCGTCCCCGTTCCGCCCGCCGTTCTCGCCCACCGTGGCGCCCTGCGAGAGCTTGTCCACGATCATCTGCGCGGTGGAGGCGAAATCCTTGCCCGAGGTCGATCCCTGCAGGTTCGAGGCGATGGTGGGCACCGCCTGCACGGGCACGGCGCCCGAGCGGGGGGCGAGGCTCCCGGCGAAGCTCCCGAAGACGGAGGCGGCGTTCTGGCCGTAGGAGAGTGTCAGGGACGAGACGCTCATATCGTCTCTATCGGATTTCGTGAGCGAAACTTTAGGGCGGCCGCGGAAGGTCCATCCGGATTATTCCGGGCGGAACATTTTTGGCCGATCAGGCGACCTCGGACAGGGCGGCCTTGGCCGCGGCCACGAAGGCGGCGACCCTGGCCCGGTCCTTGTTTCCGGCCGCGTCCTCGAGCCCGGTGTGGGCGTCCACGCCCGCGGGCCGCACGGCGCGCACGGCCGCGGCCACGTTGTTTGGGGTGAGCCCCCCGGCCAGGATGAGCGGGCGGGGAAGCCCCCTCGCCAGGGCGGCGGAGAGCGACCAGTCGTGGACCTTGCCCGTGGCCCCGCGCGCGCCCGTGGACGGGTCGAAGGTGTCGGTGATGAAGGCGTCCACGTGGGGCGCGAGGCTCGATCCCAGGGCCAGGAGTTCGGAGAGGTTGCCGCCACCCGGGCCGTCCGCGACCACGAGGCTGGCGATGACGCCGAGCCCGGGCGCGAGCGCGCGCAGCCCGGCCGCGTCGGCCGGCGCGACGACCGCGTGCAGCTGCACCCAGGAGACGGCGAGCTTCGCGCAGAGCGCGGCCACGGCCGCGGGGTCGGTCTCGTAGGTGATGCAGCAGGCCCGGGCGGCGATGCCCGCCTCGCGGATGATGGCCGCGGCCTCCTCCTCGCTCGTGTCCGGCGTGTGCACGGGCAGGCGCAGGGGAAAGCCGATCAGGTCCACGCCGAGGGAAGCGAGCATGCGCGCCTCGGCCGGCGAGCGCACGCCCGCGGCCTGCACGGCCAGGGGCGGCAGCCGGTGCGGGGCGCGGGGCTCGAAATCGCCGGTGTCGGCGGGATCTGCGGGATCTGCGGGATCTGTGGAGTATGTGGGACGCATGGCGAAGACGGGAAGGCCGGGGGCGGCCCGCTCAGTGGCTGGGGTAGAAGTCGAGCCCCGCGAGCACCTGGGCCTCGTCCGAGAGGTCTCCGATGAGGCGCCTTATGGGCGGCGGGGCGCGCTTGATGAGCGTCGGCGTGGCCAGGATGCCTTCCTCCTCGGCCAGCTCCGGGCTTTGCAGGACGTCCACGATCTCGAGCCGGACCTGCCCGTCCATGGCATGGTCGCAGATGCGGCGGAGGTTCTGTTCGGCCCGGGCCGAGGCCGGACCGTTGCCTGTGATGAAGAGCGTCAGTGAATACATGCCCTTACCTCTGCAAGCAGGCCGCTGTCGGGGGGAGAGGCATGGCGCTGCGCGGGACTTGGGACGACGTCTTGTCGTGAAGCCGGGAAAACAGCCGGGAGTCCGGAGACTTCGGAAGACGGAGAGACCCGGCGGGGGTGGCGTCGCGCTCTACGAAAAAGGCCTTGCGGCCGCGAGGCTCGGTGTTTTCACGTGCATCCATGCGGGCCTGGTCCGAGGTGTCATCCGAGGTGTCAGGGGATCATTGATTACGATGCCAAAGTGCCCCGTTTGCCATCCGGAGTCAAGGTCGGGCGCGGCGTTCGAGCCTTTTCATCTGGCGCAGGTTGGAGAGGACCACGCCCAGGTAGGCCAGGTCGACCAGGCCGAGCAGCCAGACCGCCTCGGGATCGCTCGAGGCCGCGAGCCAGTAAGCCGCCACCCCGGCCAGGACGAGCTTGGGCCACCACCAGCGCGGGCCCAGGCGCATGAGCAGGCGCACGGCGGGGTTCAGCTCCCGGCCGCCAAGGGCCAGGATGCGGTTGGTGGTCCGGATGTCGGGAACCTGCAGGACGACCAGGAGCAGGGCCAGGGCTGTCTTGGAAATGCTCGCGGTCATGTGGCGGCCATGCGGCGGTGGTGCGGTTGTCGTGCGGTCGTCGCGGGTGGGGGGTGGGGAAGGGCGGCGGGTCTTTGGTCCGCGCAGCCGAGCCGGCGGGGCGCGAGCCGTTCGGCTCGCGCCCCGCGGCGCCGGATGCTGCGCGGTCTCGCCGCGCGAAGGCTAGATGAAGAAGTGCTTCATGTAGTCGTCGATCTCGTCGCCGAGACCGTTCAGGAACTTCTCCAGCTTGTTGCTCTCCGCCTTCTGGAGCTTGTCGGCGACCTTGGCGGCCTTCTGGTAGGCCTCCTCGAATGCCGCGGGCGAAAGACCGGACATCTTCTGGGCCTCCTCCTTGGAGATGTGGCCGGTGTGCGCGAACACCGCCGCGAAGACGCCCATGGATTTCTGGACGTTGTCCTTGGACATGTCAGCCTCCTGCTTCGGGTTGGAAAGGGAACGCGAAATTGTGAATTATTTCCTTATGCCCTTTCGGCCCTGCGCGCAAGGCGAGATGTCCAATGGTATCAGGCCCCGCAGGTCGTGATGCGCTCGATGGTCTCGAGCACGTAGAGCCCGGACTCGCCGCTGATGGGCACGGGCCCGCCCGTCTCCACGGCCGCGAGGAAGCGGGTCAGCTCCTCGCGCACGGGCTCGCGGAAGATCACGGGCCACTCGCGCACGTTGTAGCTCTGCTGGTAGCTCTCGAACTTGCTGTATTCCTTGACCTGCTGCGTGATCAGGTTGGCCTCGATGTAGCGGGTCTTGGTGGCCACGTGGATCTTGCGCGACTTGTAGGGCGTGACCCAGTTGCAGTTGATCTGCACCAGCACGCCGTTCTCCATCTCGCCGGAGAGGACCACGGTGTCCTCGTGCTTGCCCACGTTGCTGGAGGTGAAGGCCGAGACGCTCTTGTAGCGCGAGCCGGTCAGGTGGCAGGCCAGGTCGATGTCGTGCGAGGCCAGGTCGCGGACCACGCCCACGTCCTGGATGCGCGGCGGGTAGGGGCCCACGCGCTCGAACATGATGGAGATGACGTGGTTCTCCTCGCTCAGGAGGTCGTGCAGGCGCTCCACGGCGGGGTTGAAACGCTCGATGTGGCCGACCATCAGGGGCACGCCCTTGGCCTTGGCGGTCGCGACCAGCTCCTTGCCCTCGGCCGAGCTGGCGGCCAGCGGCTTCTCCACGAGCAGTGGGATGCCGCGCCCGATCACGGCCATGGCCGTGGCGTGGTGGTGCACGGTGGGCACGCAGACCGAGACGGCCTCGGGCCCCTGGTCCAGCAGCTTCTCCAGGTCCTGGAAGACGGGCACGTCGTACTGCTCGTGGACCTCTTGCAGGATCTTCTCGTCCACGTCCAGGACGCCGACGACCTCGACCTTCGGCATCTGGGAGTAGTTGCGCAGATGCACCTTGCCCATCCAGCCGAGGCCGACCACGGCGACTTTCATCTTTTTCATCTGTGTGTTTTGCCTTTGTGCGAGTTCGCGGGAATGGTGCGGGACGGGCCGGTGCGGAGGAGGGGGCGCGCGGGGCTCTGCCCGCGCGGGATGCGGCACGGGCGTGATCCCGCTTGTCTTTCGGGCGGCACGATAGTACGGGAGACGCCTGATTTCAACCTCTTTCGGGAGGCGCGGCCGGGGGCGGAGAAAGCCCTGCGGGCCGGTAATTCCGGGGCCTTCGCGCCTCGGCCCGAAACGCGGTTCACCCCCGGGTCGCCACCGGACAGCCACCGGATCACGGCCGGATCATCACGGATCACGAGGACACGAAGCAGGTATGGAGAGCGGACAGAAGCGGACCATCTGGATCAACGCGGGCGAGGCCTCGGGCGACATGCACGGGGCGGCGCTCATACGCGCGCTTCTCGCGCGCGAGCCTTCGCTCTCCTTCGTGGGCATGGGCGGCCCGGCCATGTCCGCCGCGGGCATGTCGCTGGACTACGACAGCCGCATGCTCTCCACCCTCGGCTTCACCGAGGTGGCCACGGCCCTGCCGCGCATCGCCAAGATGCTCTGGGGCACCTGGCAGAAGCTCAAGGAATACCGCCCCGCGGCGATCATCCTGCTGGACTCGCCGGACTACAACTTCTTCCTGGCGCGCATGGGCCGCAAGCTCGGCATCCCGGTCTACTTCTACATAAGCCCCCAGGTCTGGGCCTGGCGCAAGGGCCGGGTCAACTTCCTGAAGACCCACGCCCGCGAGATCCTCTGCTTCCTGCCCTTCGAGCAGCCCTTCTACGAGCGCCACGGCGTGCGCGCCGAGTTCATCGGCAACCCGCTCATGGACGAGATCCCCTTCGAGGAGCTGGACGCCGTGCAGCCCGAGGCCGACCTCGTGGGCGTGCTGCCCGGCAGCCGCAAGAAGGAGCTCTACTCGCTGCTCCCGGAGTTCGGCGAGGCCGCGCGCATCCTGCGCCGCCAGCGGCCGGGCACGCGCTTCCTCCTGGTGCGCGCGCCGACCATCGACGAGACGCTGCTGCGCGAGCTGTGGCCCTCGGACGTGCCCGTGGAGATCGTGGAGCCCGGCGATCGCTACCGGGCCATGCGCCGCGCCGAGCTCCTGCTCGCCGCCTCGGGCACGGTGAGCCTCGAGGCCGCGCTCATCGGCACGCCCACGGTGGTGGCCTACCGCCTCTCGGACCTGACCTTCGCCCTGGCGCGCCGCTTCATCGACGTGAAGTACGTGAGCCTGCCGAACCTGATCCTGGACGAGCAGGTCTTTCCGGAGCTCCTGCAGGAGAGGGCCAACGCCGTGTCCATCGCGGGCGTGGCCAAGCTCTGGCTGGCCGACCCGCGCCTGACCGCGAACGTGCGCGCCAAGCTCGCCGGGCTGCGCGACCGCATGGGCGAGCCCGGCGCCCCGCACCGCGCTGCCCGCATCATCCTCCACGATCTCGACGCCTTCTCCGCAGGGCGCTGAAAAGGCATCATCTGCTGCGTCGCCGCGAAGAGTCCAAACCCTCGCGTATCTGGAATACGCGTCGGGCTTGGACTCTTCTTGCTCCTTGCATCTGACGCTTTTTGAGCGCCCTGGCCCAGGGGGCTGAAAAAGCGCCATCTGCGGCGTCGCCGCAGAAAATGCAAACCCTCGCGTAGGTCAAACTACGCGTCGGGCTTGCATTTTCCTTGCTCCTTGCATCTGACGCTTTTTGAGCGCCCAGGGTGGGAGGAGCCGAGTATCAATAAAGAAAGAGGCCGGGCAGCGTGGCGGGTGGCGCCTTGTGCGTCTATCCCTCGCCGAGTCCGAAGCCCGGGCGCATCTCCTGGCCCGCGAAGTCCGTCTCGTAGCCGCCGAGCGCCCGGACCTTGGCCTGGAAGGCCGGGTCGCGCACCACGGCGAGCAGGGCCTTGATGCGCGGGTCCTCCAGCGCCGGACGCGGCACGAGCAGGTCGTAGCGTTCGCGCGCCAGGGGCACGAAGTCGAGGTCCAGCGCCTTGGCCGCGGCGTGGATGCCCAGGCCGCAGTCCGCCGTGCCGGTGAGCACGTTCACGGCCACGGCCATGTGCGTGAACTCCTCCTTCTCGTAGCCCTTCACCTCGCCGGGCGCGATGCCCGCCTTCTTCAGGTGCCAGTCGAGCAGGATGCGCGTGCCCGCGCCGCGCTGGCGGTTGGCGAAGACCACGTCCGGCCGGGTCAGGTCCGCGACGCCGGTGATCTTCTTGGGGTTGCCCTTGGCCACGATGAGCCCCTGGTGGCGCACGGCCAGGTTCACGGCCGCGAGCACGAGGCTCGACGCGTAGCGCTCGAGGAAGGGGAAGTTGAAGTCCCCGGTGTCGGGATCGAAGAGGTGGGCGCCCGCGCACAGGGCCTGGCCCGAGGCCAGGGCCATGATGCCGCCCATGCTGCCCACGTGCGAGGAGGCGAGGCGCACGGGCGAGGGGATGCCCATGAGCTCGTCGGCCAGGAGGTCCAGGGTGTTGTCGTGGCTGCCGACCACGACCAGGGTCGAGTCCAGCTCCTCGCGCGGCACCAGCAGCTCGGCCGTCACGGTCTCGCCCGCGTCCGCGCCTTCGCTGGCCGCGGGCAGCGAGGCCAGGGCCTGGGCTCGCGTGAGGGTGGTGAGGAGCCCCGCGCCGCGCGCCAGGGGCAGGCCCACGTAGTCCGCGCCCACCCGGCCCACGGCCAGGCGCACGAACTCCTGGAGCCCGGGCTTGGAGGTCACGCGGCGCGCGAGCCGCACGGGCAGGCTCGGCCGCTCGGCCGGGGTGCGGCGTTCGAGCCAGGCGCACAGCGGCAGCACGAGCTTCTCGAAGCATATGGCCGCGGACACCGGGTAGCCGGGCGCGCCCGCGAGCATGGCGCCGTTTTGGGCCACGCCGAGCAGGCTCGGCTTGCCGGGCATGGCGGCCACGCCGTGCACCAGCACGGCGCCGAGTCGCTCCATGACCGTGCGCGTGTAGTCCTTGGTCCCGGCCGAGGAGCCCGCGCCGAGCACCACCACGTGGAAGCCTTCCGCCAGGGCCGCGCGGGCCGCGGCCTCCAGCGCGTCCGGATCGTCCGGCACGGGCGGGCGCCGCTCGGCTTGAAAGCCCTCGCTCCTGGCCATGGAGACGAGCATCACCGAGTTGCTCTCCACCACCTGACCCGGGCCGGGCACGGGCCGCGTGGCGTAGTCCAGGACCTCGTCGCCCGTGGGGATCACGGCCATGCGCAGCCTGCCCGCGGTCTCCACCTCCCAGATGCCCGCGGAGAGCAGCGCCGCCAGGTCGAAGGCCGAGAGGCGGCGGCCGTGGGGCAGCAGGAGCTCCGTGGCCACGATGTCCTCGCCGATGCGGCGCACGTGCTGCCAGGGGAAGGCCGGGGCCTCGATGCGCGCGCCGCCGTCCTTCTGCATGACCACGTGCTCGGCCATGATCACGGCGTCCATGCCCTCGGGCAGGGGATTGCCGGTGTTGACCTGCACGAAGCCGCCGTCCGGGGAGAGGACGAGGGGCGCGTCCTCGCGCGCGGCGAAGGTCTTTTCCGCGCGCACGGCGATGCCGTCCATGGCCGCGCTGTGGAAGGTCGGGGAGGAGTAGCGGGCGAACACGGCCCGGGTCAGCACGCGGCCCAGGGCCTCGTGCGAGGGCACGGTCTCGGACGGCAGCAGGACTTCGCGCGAGAGCGCGGCGCGCACGCGCGACACCGCTTCCGGGATGGGCAGGGTGTCGAGATAGAGGTGGCGTTCCATCGGTCTTCCTGGTGTTGCTCCGGGGATTTCCGGGGGTGGTTGGTGCGGGTTGGAGCAGCAAAATAGCAGCTTTTCGAAATGATGGAAACGCCGCGCGGGCCCGGCGCCCGGCCGGGAGCCGGGCCCCGGGGCGCCCCGGCGGAGGGAAGGAGGGCCGCATGGAATATGCCTTGTCAGTTTTCTTCCCCATCTGCTAGGAAACGACTATGACGACCATCCTTGCCGCCGACATCGGCGGAACCCACAGCCGGTTCATGTCCTTCACGCTGCCCGACGGCCAAAACGGCCCGGGCGGCGCGGCCGACCTGCGTCCGGGCGACGAGGCCTGGATTCCCACGGACTCGGTGGACTCCTTCGCCGGGCTGCTCGGGGCCCTGAAGGACAAGGGCTTCCCCCACGCGCCCGATACCGTGGAGGCCACGGTCCTGGCCGTGCCCGGCCCGGTGGAGGGCGGTCGCCGCGCCGAGCCCGCGAACATCCCCTGGACCATCGACCTCGACGACGAGGAGGCCGGGGTCGCCGGGCTCTCCGTCCATCTGATCAACGACTTCGTGGCCCAGGGCTACTCCAGCCGCACCGTGATCCTGGACCAGGCGGAACTCGTGAAGCCCGGGACGGGCGATCCCACCGCGGCCCTGGCCGTGGTCGGCGCGGGCACCGGGCTCGGCCACTGCGCGACCCTGCCCGTGTCCGGAAAGGACGGGCAGGGCGGCTTCCTGGCCGTGCCCGCCGAGGCGGGCCACGCGGCCTTTCCCTTCGTGGGCGAGCACGAGGAGGCCTACCACGCCTTCCTGCGCCGCACGCTCTCCATCCCCTACGCCTACGGCGACGTCGTGGTCTCGGGGTCGGGGCTGGCGCATCTTCACCGCTTCCTGACCGACGAGGCGCTCTCGCCGGAGGAGGTGGCGGAGCGCGCGGGCCGCGCCTCGCCCACGGTGCGCCTCTTCTCCCGCTTCTACGGCCGGGCCGTGCGCAACTACGTGCTCTCCGTGGTCGGCTTCGCGGGCGTCATGGTCACGGGCGGGGTGGCGGCCAAGAGCCCCTGGCTCGTGGACAACGACGACTTCCGCGAGGAGTTCGTCAGCTCGCCGCGCTACGGCGCGCAGCTGGCCAGGGTGCCCGTGAGGCTCTGCCGCGACGAGCGCAGCGGCCTCTTCGGCGCGGCCTTCTACGGCGCGCAGACGCTGGGCCCGTCCTCTTCCGCCGCAGGGCCGGAAAAATAGATGACGCCCGCGGTGCGCTCCCGCCTCCTCCTGCTCGCCGGGGCGGCGCTGCTCGTCGCGGCCTTCTTCGCCTTCGGACTGCAGAAATACCTCACCCTGGACGCGCTGAAGGCCAACCGCGAGGCCTTGCAGGGCCTCGCCTCGGAGCACCGCGCGGCGCTCATGGCGGGCTTCTTCGTGTTCTACGTGGCGGTCACGGCGCTCTCCCTGCCCGGCGCGGCGATCATGAGCCTGGCCGGGGGCGCGGTCTTCGGCTTCCTGCCCGGCGTGCTGCTCGTCTCGTTCGCGAGCAGCCTGGGGGCCACGCTCGCCTGCGCCCTGGCGCGCTATCTCCTGCGCGGCTGGGTGCAGCGCCGCTTCGGGGAGCGGCTCGCCCGCATCAACGAGGGCTTCGAGCGCGAAGGCGCCTTCTACCTCTTTTCGCTCCGCCTCATCCCGGTGGTTCCGTTCTTCCTCATCAACCTCGCCATGGGGGTCACGCCCATGCGGCTCTCGACCTTCTACTGGGTCTCGCAGCTCGGCATGCTGCCCGGCACCGTGGTCTACCTGAACGCGGGCGCACAGCTCGGCCAGGTGCACCGCCTGTCCGACGTGGCCTCGCCCGGGCTGCTCCTCTCCCTTGCGCTGCTCGGCATATTCCCCCTGCTGGTCAAGAAGGTCATGGGCCTCGTGCGCGCGCACCGCGCCGGGGCCGCGAAATAGGAGGCGACGATGGCCGCGTACGACTACGACATCGGAATCATCGGAGGCGGCGCGGCGGGACTGACCGTGGCCGCGGGCGCGGCCCAGCTCGGGGCCAAATGCGTGGTCCTCGAGAAGGAGAAGGCGCTCGGCGGCGACTGCCTGCACTACGGCTGCGTGCCGAGCAAGACGCTCCTGGCCACGGCGCGCGCCGCCCGGCTCGTGCGCGTGGCGCACCACCTGGGCCTGCCTCCGGCGGCCATGGGCCCGGTGGACTTCCGCAAGGTGCGCGAGCGCATCTTTGGCGTCATCTCCGCCATCCAGCGCCACGACTCGCCGGAGCGCTTCTGCTCGCTCGGGGCCGAGGTCCGCTTCGGCCACGCCCGCTTCCTGGACGAGCACAAGGTGGAATGCGACGGCAAGGCCGTGACCGCGGCGCGCTGGGTGCTCTGCGTGGGCTCCTCGGCGGCCGCGCCGGACATCCCGGGCCTTGCCGAGACCGGCTACCTGACCAACCGCGAAATCTTCTCCCTCGACGCCCTGCCGCGCTCCCTGGTCATCCTCGGCGCGGGCCCCCTGGCCATCGAGATGGCCCAGGCCTTCCAGCGCCTGGGCAGCCAGGTCACGGTGGTGCAGCGCGGCCACCAGATCCTCTCGCGCGAGGACCCGGACATGGCGGGCGTGGTCATGGAGCAGCTGGAGCGCGAGGGGGTCAAGTTCCACCTCGGCTGCTCCGTCACGCGGGTGCGAAGCGCCGAGGGGCGCAAGGAAGTGGTCTTCGAGAAGCTCGGCCGCGAGCTGGTGGCCAGGGGCGAGCATCTGCTGGTGGCCCTGGGGCGGCGGGCCAACGTCCTGGGGCTGGACCTGGACGCGGCCGGGGTGAAGCACACGGCGCAGGGCATCACCGTGGACGAGCGGCTGCGCACCTCGCAGAAGCACATCTTCGCCGCGGGCGACGCCACGGGCGGGCACATGTTCACCCACGCCGCGGGCTACGAGGGCGGCATCGTGGTCACCAACGCGGTCTTCCGCGTGCCGCGCAAGACGGACTACACCTGGCTGCCGCACTGCACCTACTCCGAGCCCGAGCTCGGCGGCATAGGCCTGAACGAGCGCGAGGCGCGCGAGCTGGGCATCGAGTACACGGTCTACACCGAGTCCTTCGCCAACAACGACCGCGCCCTGGCCGAGGGCATGGCCGAGGGGAAGCTGAAGCTTTTGCTGGACGAGAAGGAGCGGCCCATCGGCGTGCAGATCGCCGGGCTGCACGCGGGCGAGCTGCTGAACGAATGGATCGCCGTGGCCTGCGGCAAGGTCAAGCTGGCCACCCTGGCCGCGGCCGTGCATCCCTATCCCACGCTCGGCGAGTCGGCCAAGCGCGTGGCGGGCGACTACTTCTCGAGCAAGATCTTCTCGGACACGGTCAAGAAGGGGCTGCACTTCCTCTTCCACTACAAGGGCCGCGCCTGCGAGCCCTCGGAAGAAGGGTAGGCAAGGGCAGGGGGCGGACCGGCCGCCCTGGATACGGCGGCCGCCGGGCGCCGCCGGGCTGGCCTTCGCGCGCCGGATAGGGTAGCTGCTCAGCCGTGCACTACTTTCCGGACGTCGACCCCGCCACGCGCGCCGTGCAGCGCGACTTCACCGTCACCTGGCTGAACGCCCGCGAGCTGCGCGCCGAGGCCGAGCGCGAGGGCGCCGCCCTGCCCGAGCGGAGCCTGTACGCGCTCGAAACGATCCTCACCAACTTCGCCCACGACGCGCAGAGAAACGCGCACCACCTGTACCGCGAGGCGGCCCAGGGGCTGGCCTGCCTTCTGCGGCCCGGCACGCCCGGGCCGCTCGCCGCGCGCGCCCTGTCCGTGCTCGACGCCATGCTGCGCGAGGGCACGCGCAAGGCGCGCCTGGCCGTGGCCGGGGTCCTGGGCGGGCTGCCCGCGGCCCCGGCGGGCCGGGGTGTGAGCCCCTGCGATCCCGCGGCAGCGCCCGAGACGGACGCGGCCGCGCTCTGCGCCCTGGCCGGTGTCCCGGCCGGGGCCGATGCGCGCACCGCGCCGCGCCGCGAGGGGCGCAGCCTGGTCTGGAAGACTTCGAGCGGGGAACTGCTGGTGGTCAAGCGCGCCCGGGCGGACGAGGACGGCGCGGGCCTGGCGCTGGAGGCGGCCTGGATGGAGCGGCTGGCCGGAGAGTCCTTCGCGGTGCGCTTCGAGGTGCCCAGGCCCCTTTCCGTGCACGGCTGCCCCCTGCTGCGCCTGCGCGGCGCCCCCGGAGAAGACGGGGCGCCCGAGGCCGGTCTCCATCCCGAGGGGCTGGCCCTGGCCTTCCTGGCCCCGGCCGGATATTTCCACTACCCCAACGAGCTGCCCGGGGGCGGCAGGCCAGGCCGCGCGGAGCTGGCCGAGATGCTGCCGCGCGCCGCGCACCTCTTCGGCGCGCTGGCGGGGCGCGGCATCGTGCACGACGACCCCATCCCGCTCTTCCACAACCGCACGGCGCAGGGGCGGCGCGGCGACCAGGGCGTCTACGACTGGCGGCGCATGGGGCGGCTGGACCAGTGGCTGGGCTCCTGCCGCCACCCGAACTTCGGCGCCTCAGGCCTGCGCGACCTGGAGCACCTGCGGGCGCTTCGCGGCGGCGGCCAGTCCCTCTACAAGGCGCTGGGCAACGCGCTCCTCGGCCTGCTGCTCGTGGCCGGAAGCTGGTTTCGCGCGGGCGACCGGGCGCTTCGCGGCCAGGACGCGGAAGGCCGCCCGGCCGACGCGCGCCACCTCTTCGACGAGGACTTCCTGGCCGGACTCCTGGGCGGGATATTCCGCGAGCTCTGCCACGGCTTCTCGGGCAGGCCGCACACGGGCGCGCTGCCCTTCGACGCGGCGCACCTGGCCGCGCGCATGGCCGAGGAGATGGGCGTGGACCGCTACATGGACGAGCTCTTCCGCGTGGAGGACCAGGGGCGGCTGGACCGCGCGGGCTTCGAGGCCTTCCTCGTCTCGCGCGGCATGGAGCCCGCGCGCGCCCGCGCGCTGGAGCAGGGCCGCGAGGACATCTCCCTGCCCACCGGGCCGCACCTCGGCCGCTTCAACGCCCAGACCTCGCTGCCCGAGCTGAACGAGTTCGTGGCCTGCGCCGCGGGCCGCGTGGTGGCCGCGCGCCACGTGGCCGCGACCTTCCCGGGGCCCTTGGCGCAGGACCTCCCCGTGCGCCCCTAAGGCGCATCCCTTCGCGTTCGATCCGAGATTTTTTGGCGATTTCCGGGCAGGCGTCGCCCGGCCCGGGCCGCGGCTAGCCGCCGCGGCTCGAGTCGCGCAGCATGCGGCTGACCTTGAGCAGGCAGTCGCCGCCGGAGTCCGTGGGCGAGTCGGCCATGGCGCGCACGAAGCGGGCCGTGACGTTGCCGTTGCCGTCGATGCCCTCGATAAAGATGGCGCCGACCTGGGCGATGAACAGGGTGTTGCGGCCCGAGACGGGCGGCCGCTTGGGGTCGTAGAAGCCGAGCAGGGACACGCGCGGGCTGTCCAGGGGGTTGGAGAAGGCGCTGCCCTGGATGCTGTTGGTGGCGCTGTCCCAGTGCGCCGTGGGATCCTGGGCCACGAGGTCGGCGATGCCCTGCTTGACCGGGCCGTTGGTGCTGCCGGGCTCGATCTGCACCTCGTCGTTGGGTTCGACGACCGTGGCGTTCGAGCCGGAGCACCCGGCGATGTTCTCGCGCACCGCGTCGCCGCCGGTCACCGGGTTGCCCTTGTTCACGGGCGGGAAGTCGATGAGGTTGTAGAAGCTCGGCACCACGGCGTCGCTCGGGTCCTTGGGCTTGAGCACGACCTGCGTGCCCGCGTCCGCGTCGGTGTAGCCGGGCACCTGGACCGAGGCCATCTCGCAGCTGCTGCCCGTGTCGAGCCGACCGTTGTTCCTGAGCTTGGGATCGGGGTCGCAGGTGTCGTCCCAGGTGAACTTGGCCGGGATGGTGAAGGGCTTCAGGCACTCGCTCGAGCAGGTGCCGACGAGGCCCGCCCTGGCCGAGGCGCTGACGTCCGCGTTCGAGGTGCCGATGGCCCTGGCGAAGAAGAGGTTCAGGGCGTTCTTCCGCTCGGTCGAGAGCGTCACCCGGACCTCCACCTGGTCCGCGCCGGACGAGACCGGGGTGCCGTCGTGGTAGAAGGTCACGTCGCCGTCCCCGACCGCCGCGGCGGGCTTGTCCTCGGCGATCAGGTTGCGGCGGGCGTAGCTTTGGGCCACCGAGCGCACGGCGGCGAGGTCGTCGCCCTTGGAGAGCAGACTGCCCGCTCCTGCCAGGGCGCCCACGTCGGCCGAGGTCTGCAGCCTGCTCCGCGTGAACTGCATCCAGCCGAGGTCCACGGCCAGGGCCGCGAAGCCGATGATGGCCACGGCGGTCAGGCCGAGCAGGAGGGCTCCCACGCCGCGCTCGTCGCTGTGCAGGCGGGCGAGGACGCTTACTATTCTGCGGGCGGCTTCGTTCATTCCTTCCTCGCTTCGGCCACGGCCTTGAGCCCGTCCGGCATGAACACGTCGGCCGCGAAGAGCGCGAAGCCGTTCAGGTCGTAGCCGAGCTCCACGCGCACGCTGGTCCCGGAAACCGAGGCGTCCGGGGCCGAGGTCACGCTCACGGTGAGCAGGCTGGGCGAGAGCCCGGCGCTCTGCACGATGGTCCTGGCGATCCCGGCCGCGTCGCCGCCCCGGCTGGCCACGACCACGGCCTCGCGCGCGGTGCGCGTGAGGATGTTGTCGGCGTGCATCAGTCGGGAGAGGTCGATGGTTCCGATGAACAGCGGGAAGACCAGGAAGGCCAGGGTCACGGCGAATTCCACGGTGACGCTGCCCCGCTCCGAGCGCCGCAGGCGGCGAAGGATGTTCGAGACGATCGCGCGCATGGTCCGCCTACCTTTCATGGACCATGACCGCGGTCGAGGTCACCCGGTCGATGTCCACGAGGCTCGTCAGGGAGTGCAGCAGGGTCATGAAGGAGAAGCCCACGCTGACCTTCACGGACACGGGCTGGTCCGGGACGCGGGCGCCGATCTCGATGGTCGGCGGCTCCTCGATGCCGCCGTTCTTCAGATAGTCCTTCACCGTCTGCATGACCTCGTCGTCGCTCGTGTCCGTGAGCACGGCCATGCGCGCGCCTTCCTCGGCCGCGGCCGTGACCGTGTTCTGCGTCCAGAAGAGGCGGCCGAAGTCTATGACGCCCATGAAGAGCAGGATGAACACGGGCAGGAGCAGGGCGGTTTCCACCGCGGCGAAGCCGCGCTCCGAACGAGACAAGCCGCGCTCGGACCGGAACAGGCCGCGCCGCGGGCGGCTGCGTCCTTCGTCGGGGGCTGTCGTGCGGGTTCGAGGCGTGGTCGGCAGGGTCATGGTGCTCGCTTCCTGTCCAATAGAAATGGTCTATGGGCATGAGAGCAATGATCGGGCCAAGTGATGGATTGCTGTTTTTTTGAGCATATTCGAGCAGTTGACAGTCACCTGTTTTTCCTCTCCCGTGTCGCGTCGATCCACGGAAAGTGGAGAAGTCCACAAAGCCTTGAGGGGCGGGCCTTCGCGGGCTATATTGTGTCAAATCTGACATAATGAGGCTTTTCTTGGCTTGTGCCGGGAGGCGAGGGTAGTCGTTATGTCATGGAAGACATAATTGATCGTCCACCCCTCGCACAGGCGGGGGAGGAGGCAGGCATGAGCGGAAGGGAGCGGCCGGTGGTGCGGCTGCACATGTGGCTGGAGACCGACGAGGGCGTCTTCTTCGGCGTCGGGCGGGTGCAGCTTCTCGAGCTCGTGGACGAGCTCGGCTCGCTTCGGGCCGCCGCGGACCGCCTGGGCATGTCGTACCGCGCCGCCTGGGGCAAGATCAGGAAGACCGAGAAGATCATCGGCTTCAGCCTGATCGAGAAGCCCGCGGGCAACCGCGGCGGCTACCGCCTGACCGAGTTCGGCAAGCTCCTCGTGGAGAACTTCCGCGACTGGTACGCGGACGTGGAGACCCGCGCCGTGGCCCGGGCCAGGGAGATCTTCCCCTACGACGCCGAGCGCTACCGGGCGCCCAAGGGGCAGGACGCCTCCCGGGCCCTGCAGGACGCGCCCCGCGAGGCCCGCAAGGAGGACCCCTTCTCCCGCCGGTCGCCCGAGAGGATGGTGCGCGCGGCTTCGGGGAGCCGTTAATGTGTTATTCTTAACACATTAAAATATTTGAATTTTTGTTGCAAAAGCCCAGATGCCGGATATGCTTATGCCAAAATAGGCATGGTTTTCCGCCCGGGCAGCCGCTCCGGGCGCCGGACGCGCAACAAGGAGGCTCCCATGAAGTGGACGCGAAGGGATTTCATGAAGCTGACCGGGGCAGGTGTCGCCTGCATCGGCCTCAGTCAGCTCGGCGTGGACCTCGGCCCGGCCGAGGCGTACGCCGCCGGACTGAAGATCGACGGAGCGAAGGAGGTCATCTCGATCTGCCCGTTCTGCTCCGTGAGCTGCCACATCGTGGCCAGCGTCAAGGACGGGAAGCTCGTCAGCACCGAGGGTGACCCGGACTACCCCATCAACCAGGGCTCGCTGTGCGCCAAGGGCGCGGCCGTGCTCTCGCTCAGCCGCAACGACGACCGCCTCTCCAAGCCCCTGTACCGCGCCCCCTACTCGGACAAGTGGGAGGAGAAGGACTGGGGCTTCATGATCGAGCGCATCTCGCGCCGCGTGAAGGCGACCCGCGACGCCGACTTCATCGCCCGCGACGGCAAGGGCAACACGGTCAACCGGCTGGAGAGCGTCTTCCAGCTCGGCACCTCCCACATGGACAACGAGGAGTGCGCGGTAGCGCATCAAGCGATGAAGGGCCTTGGTGTCGTCCACATGGACCACCAGGCGCGCATCTGACACAGCGCCACTGTTGCGGCTCTGGGAGAGTCGTTCGGACGCGGCGCAATGACCAACCACTGGATCGACATCAAGAATGCCGATTCGGTCCTCATCATCGGCAGCAATGCCGCTGAACACCATCCGATCTCGTTCAAGTGGGTCCTGAAGGCCAAGGACCGCGGCGCCACCGTGGTGCACGTGGATCCCAAGTTCTCCCGCACCTCGGCGCGCTCGGACTACCACGTCCCCCTGCGCTCGGGCACGGACATCGCCTTCATGGGCGGCATGATCAACTACATCCTGTCCAACAACCTGTACTTCCACGAGTACGTGGCCAAGTACACCAACGCCTCCTTCGTGGTGGGCGAGGCCTACGGCTTCAAGGACGGCCTGTTCACGGGCTACGACCCGGCCAAGCGGGCCTACGACCGCAGCAAGTGGAGCTTCGTGAACGACGCCGACGGCGTGCCCATGCGCGACGAGAGCTTCGCGCACCCGCGTTGCGTCTTCAACCTGATGAAGCAGCACTACGGCCGCTACACGCTGAAGAACGTCTCCGCGGTCACCGGCGTGCCCGAGGAGACGCTCAGGAAGGTCTACGACTGCTTCGGCGCCACGGGCAAGGCCGACAAGGCCGGAACGATCATGTACGCGCTCGGCTGGACCCAGCACACCACCGGCGTGCAGAACATCCGCAGCGCGGCCATCGTGCAGCTCCTGCTCGGCAACATCGGCGTGGCCGGCGGCGGCATCAACGCGCTGCGCGGCGAGCCCAACGTGCAGGGCTCCACGGATCACACCCTGCTCTACCACATCGTGCCCGGCTACATGGCCCAGCCCATCGACGCCTGGCCGACGCTCGCGGACTACAACAAGGCCAACACTCCCGTGAGCCGTGATCCCGAGTCCGCCAACTGGTGGCAGAACAAGCCCAAGTACATGGCCAGCCTGCTCAAGGGCTGGTTCGGCGACAAGGCCACGGCGGAGAACGACTTCTGCTACGGCCTCGTGCCCAAGACCGCCAAGGGGGAGGACTACTCCTACCTCTACCTCTTCGACCGCATGTACAACGGCAAGATCAAGGGCGGCTTCATCTGGGGCCTGAACCCCATGAACAGCGTGCCCAACTCGAACAAGATCAGGAAGGCCCTGGACAAGCTGGACTGGCTGGTCCTGGCCGAGCTGCACCACACCGAGACCACGGACAACTGGCACAGGCCGGGCGTGGACCCGAAGACCGTGAAGACCGAGGTCTTCCTCCTGCCCTCCGCGCACCGCGTGGAGAAGGCCGGTTCCGTGACCAACTCCGGCCGCTGGTGGCTGTGGCACTACGAGGCCATCAAGCCCGCGGGCGACATCCGCTACTTCGGCCAGATGGTCGTGGACATCATGAACGGCGTGCGCACGCTCTACGCCAAGGAGGGCGGCGCCCTGCCCGAGCAGGTGCTGTCGCACGACTGGCCCGCGGCCTACGATCCCGAAGAGATCGCCATGCGCATCAACGGCCGCTTCACCAGGGAGACCAAGGTCGGCGACAAGGTCTACGCCAAGGGCCAGCTCGTGCCGAGCTTCACGGCGCTCGCGGCCGACGGCTCGACCTCGAGCCTCAACTGGCTGTACTGCGGCGGCTACACCGAGGAGGGCGGCAACAAGGCCAAGCACCGCGATCCGAGGCAGACGCAGATGCAGGCCACCATCGGGCTGTATCCCAACTGGGCCTGGTGCTGGCCGGTCAACCGCCGCATCCTCTACAACCGCGCCTCGGTCGACCCGGCAGGCAACCCCTACAGCCCGAAGAAGGCGGTCATCGCCTGGGACGGCGCGAAGTGGGTCGGCGACGTGCCGGACGGCGGCTGGCCGCCGCTGGCCTCGGGCAAGGGCAAGTACCCCTTCATCATGAGCAAGGACGGCTTCGGGCAGATCTTCGGCCCCGGCCGCCTGGACGGACCGTTCTCCGAGCACTACGAGCCGGTGGAGACCCCCGTGGCCTCCCATCCGTTCTCCCGGCAGCTCCACAGTCCGTGCTTCAAGTCCGTGCACAGCGACATGGACCTGCTCGCCAAGGCAGCGGATCCGCGCTTCCCCATCGTGCTCACCACCTACAGCGTGACCGAGCACTGGTGCGGCGGCGGCGAGACGCGCAACGTGCCCAACCTCCTCGAGACCGAGCCCCAGCTCTACGTCGAGATGAGCCATGAGCTGGCCAAGGAGAGGGGCATCAAGAACGGCGACCCCGTGGTCATCGAGAGCATCCGCGGACGCGTCGAGGCCATCGCCATGGTCACGGTGCGCATGCGGCCGCTCACGGTGCAGGGCAAGACCGTCCACCTCGTCGGCATGCCGTTCTGCTTCGGCTGGACCACGCCGGGAACGGGCGACTCCACCAACAGGCTCACGCCTTCGGTGGCCGACCCCAACACCACCATCCCGGAATACAAGGCCTGCCTCGTCAACGTGCGCAAGGCCAAGAAGGTCACGGAGCTGGCGCTCTAGCAACTTTCCCGGCGGCGGCCGCGCGGCCGCCGCCGGGAATACGCGAGTCGAAAAGGAGACGGACATGCCCAAGAGCATCTTCATAGACACGTCACGGTGCACGGCCTGCCGGGGATGCCAGCTGGCCTGCAAGGAATGGTTCGAGCTGCCCGCAAACCACACGAAGCAGAAGGGCACGCACCAGAACCCCCCGGACCTGAACCCACATAATTACAAGCTGGTGCGCTTCTTCGAGCACCGCATAGACGGCGTGACGCGCTGGTTCTTCTTCCCGGACCAGTGCCGCCACTGCGTGGAGCCGCCCTGCAAGATGACGGCGGACTCCTACGTCGAGGGCGCGATCATCCAGGACAAGGCCACGGGCGCCGTGGTCGTCATGCCCGAGGCCGTGAAGCTGACCGCGGAGCAGTCCGAGGAGGTCCGCCAGGCCTGCCCCTACGACATCCCGCGCTACGATGCGCAGCTGAAGCGCCTGACCAAGTGCAGCATGTGCTTCGAGCGCCAGGGCGGCGGCATGCTGCCCGCCTGCGTCAAGGTCTGCCCCACGGGGACCATGAACTTCGGCGAGCGCTCCGCCATGCTGGCGCTGGCCGAGGCCAGGCTGGCCGAGGTCAAGCGGGACTTCCCGCGCGCCATGCTCGGCAACCCTGACGACGTGAGCGTCATCTTCCTGCTGCTCGACGAGCCCACGCGCTACCATCCCACGGCCGTGGCCGAGCTCGGGGTGCCCGCGCCCGCGGCTCCCATGTCGCGCAAGAGCTTCCTGGCCGGGCTGACCAGGCCCGTCAGGCGCGTGACCGAGCGCGGCTAGCGTAAACGGGACACGACGAGGGATTCGGCAAGAAGACACACGATACACGAACGACGCACCTCCACGGCAGGGGCGGGCCCAGCGCCCGCCCCTCCGACCGCTCCCCGGGACCGGCGACCGACGGCCCCGGGGAGAAGGAGGGCGGCGGACAAGAATTTCGGAGGGAAGGCATGCAGGGATTTTCAGGCACGGGAACGAAGGACGGCGACGTCGCGCCGCGAACCGTCCCCACCATGGGGGAGGAGATGACCGGACCGGCCGCGAGCCTGTCCGGACTGGCCCAGGCAGCGGACGGCGACGCGGTGCGCGCGGCCTTTTCCGTCCTGCGGGCGCGTCGGCCGGAGTTCTCCGGCTACCTCGACCACTTCGAGGACCTGCTGGCCGCCGTGGCCGACGAGACCGCGCGACTCTCTTCCTGGGACCCGGTATTGCCGGGCGCGGACGCCCTGCGCCTCTCGCGCGGCGTGCCGCTCCTGCAGGGCGCGGACCCGGCCGCCATGGACGGGTTCGAGGCCGCGCTCACGGCCTCGCTCGAGACCTTCGCCCCGCTGCTGGCCGCGATCTTCCCGCCGCTCGGCCCCGCCGCCAAGGCGCTTCGCGCCGACGTGGCAGAAGGCCGCATGGCCGCCTCGGAGCTGGCCGCCCACGTGCTCGACGCGGATTCCGCGCGGCTCGCCGCCCTGGCCGGGCGCACCGGGCTCGACGCGGGCTCCCTGGCCTTCATGGCCCACTTCGTCATTTCCCCGGTCTTTCGGCGGCTGCGCGCCAAGGCCGCCCCGGTTCTGGCAGAGGGCGGGCTTTCCGGCGTCTGGCCGGGCGTGACCTGCCCGGTCTGCGGCGGCGCGCCCTCCCTCTCCTTCCTCAGCCGC
The DNA here is from genome assembly GCF_000422205.1 of Desulfovibrio sp. X2. Taxonomy (NCBI): domain Bacteria; kingdom Pseudomonadati; phylum Thermodesulfobacteriota; class Desulfovibrionia; order Desulfovibrionales; family Desulfovibrionaceae; genus Desulfovibrio; species Desulfovibrio sp. X2. The sequence goes on along the minus strand of NZ_ATHV01000004.1, from coordinate 201,456 downwards.
GCCGAGCAGGGCGAGCTTTCCGAGTACCTGCGCGGCGGAGGCGGGCAGCGGCTGCTCTCCTGCGGCCAGTGCGGCCACGTCTGGCGCACGCGGCGCATCATCTGCCCGGGCTGCGGCACGGACGACCAGGACTCCCTGTTCTGGCGCGCGGCCGAGGGCGCCCCGCACGAGCGCATCTACGGCTGCTCCGGCTGCTCCACCTATCTGCCCTGCATCGACCTGCGCGAGTGCTCCGAGGACGTGGAGCCGCTCACGGCCCCGCTCGGCCTCGCGCATCTGGACATCGCGGCGCGGGAGTACGGGCTTTCGCCCGTGGGCTCCTATCCCTGGAACGCGTTCTAGAAGGGGAGGGGACGGCATGACGGGAAGGGCGACGACCGTGCGCGCCATCGTGCGCCACGGCCCGGGCGGCGCGGCCGCCCGCGACGACCTCATGGCCGTGGAGGACCCGCTCGAGATCTTCATCGACGACTCCCCCTACGCCATCACCATGCGCATGCCCGGCCAGGACCGCGACCTGGTGCTCGGCTACTGCCTGACCGAGGGGCTGATCCGCGACGCCTCGGACGTTGCGGACATCTCCCACTGCACGGCCGGGCTCGGCGAGAAGCGCATCTTCGTGCGGCTGCGCCGCCGCGACGCCTGCCGCGAGTCCAGGCTGCGCCGCTCGCGCGAGCATCTGAGCCAGTCGAGCTGCGGCCTGTGCGGCAAGGAGAGCCTGGCCGAGGTGCACACCGACGTGCCGCCCGTCTCCGGCGCGCACCCTGTGGGGGCGGGGCATCTCTGGCGGCTCAAGGCCGCGGTGGAATCCATGCAGGAGGTCTTCCGCCGCACCGGCTCCACGCACTTCGCGGCGCTGTGCGACCTGGAGGGCGAGATCATCTCCTTCGCCGAGGATATCGGACGGCACAACGCCCTGGACAAGGCCATCGGCAGCGTGCTGCGCCAGGGGCTGCGCGAGCGGGCGCACACGGCGCTCGTCTCCTCGCGGCTGTCCTACGAGATGGTGCTGAAGGCCGGGATGCTCGGCGTGGAGGTGCTGGCCGGACTCTCCGCTGCCACGAGCCTGGCCGCCGAGCTGGCCGAGGGGCTGAACATGACCCTCGTCGGCCACCTGCGCCCCGAGCGCATGAACGTCTACAGCCACGCCGAGCGCATTCTGGAGCCGGGCGAGCCGGGCGCGGATGTTGACGCGTCCCTCTTCCTACCGCTCCGTTCCTAGTCCCAGGGCGCTGAAAAGGCACCGTCTGCGGCGTCGCTGCGAAGAGTTCAAATCCTCGCGTATCAGGAATACGCTTCGGGCTTGAACTCTTCTTGCTCCTTGCATCCAACACTTTTTGAGCGCCCTGCCAGGGTGCTGAAAAGGCACCGTCTGCGGCGTTGCTGCGAAGAGTTCAAACCCTCGCGTATCAGGAATACGCTTCGGGCTTGAACTCTTCTTGCTCCTTGCATCCGGCACCTTTTGAGCACCCTGGAAGAGATGGGGGCCATTTTCCGCGCAAATATTTTCAGGGCTTCCACGCCCAGGAAACCCGTGTTCGTAATTCGGGCGTGTGGCGTGCGCCGCCGGTCGAGGCTGAGCCTCGCGCGGGAGAGTCCAGAGAGGGGCGCGTAGCCCCTCTCTGGCGGGAGGGTTCCGGGAGGGCGGCGCCCTCCCGGACCGCCGGAGGCAAAAAAAGCGGCCCGGGATTTTTCCCGGGCCGCCTGGAAGGGGCAGTGTGCGGAGCCTTTGGGGCTCAGGCGGCTAGCAGATCCACTCGTCGTCCTCGGCGATGGGCGTGAAGCCGCGGCGCATGGTGTTCTCGGAGACGCAGCGCGGGTCGAGGAACTGCAGGAGGTAGTCGGGTCCGCCCGCCTTGGAGCCCACGCCGGACATCTTGAAGCCGCCGAAGGGCTGGCGGTAGACCAGGGCGCCGGTGCTGTTGCGGTTCAGGTACAGGTTGCCCACGCGGAACTCGCGGCGCGCCTGCTCCAGGTGGCGCGGGCTGCGCGAGAAGACCGCGCCGGTGAGGGCGAAGCGGGTGGAGTTGGCGAAGGCGATGGCCTCGGTAAAGTCCTTGGCCTTCATGACCGCGAGCACGGGCCCGAAGATCTCCTCCTGGGCGATGCGGTGCTCGGGGCGGATGCCTTCCACGATGGTCAGGGGCACGTAGCAGCCCTTGGCGGGCACTTCGCGCTCGACCAGGATGCGGCCCTCCTTGCGGGCGATCTCCACGTACTCGCGCACGTTCTTCTGCTGCTGCAGGTCGGCCACCGGGCCCATGTAGTTGCTCGGGTCCTCGGCCGGGCCGATCTTGATGGACTTTGCGGCCTCGGTGAGGCGGGCGATGAAGCGCTCGTAGATGGGCTCGACCACGATGACGCGCGAGCAGGCGGAGCACTTCTGGCCCTGGAAGGCGAAGGACGAGTACATGATCTGGATCACGGCCTCGTCGAGGTCCGCGTCGTCGTCCACGATGATGGCGTTCTTGCCGCCCATCTCGGCGATGACCTTCTTGCACTGCTCCTGGCCCGGCCGCACCACGGCGGCCTTCTCCTGGATGCGCAGGCCCACTTCGACGGAGCCGGTGAAGGCGATGACGCTGACCTTGGGATGCTCGACGAGGTAGTCGCCCATGACGCTGCCGCGGCCCGGGCAGTAGTTGAACACGCCGTCGGGCAGCCCGGCCTCGCGGAAGATCTCCACCATGCCCCAGCCCACGAGGGAGGAGATGGAGGAGGGCTTGTAGACCACGGGGCAGCCGCAGGCGATGGCGGCCGAGGTCATGCCGAGCGAGATGGCGAGGGGGAAGTTCCAGGGGGCGACCACCGCGGCGATGCCCTTGGGCTGGTAGAAGAGGTGGTTCAGCTCGCCCGGCATGTTGCCCATGCGGCGCGGCTTGCCCAGGCGGATGGTCTCGCGGGCGTAGTATTCGAGGAAGTCGATGGCCTCGCCCACGTCGTGGTAGGCCTGGTCCCACTGCTTGCCGACCTCGAGCACCTGCCAGGCCGAGAGCTCGAAGCTGCGGCGGCGGCAGATGGCGGCGGCCTTCAGCAGCACCTCGGCGCGCTTCTCGGCGGGCGTGTCGCGCCAGGCGGGGAAGGCGCGCTCGGCCGCGGCGATGGCGTCGTCCACCTCGGCCGTTCCGGCCTGGCAGACCTGGCCCAGCACCTCGTCGGGATCGGCCGGGTTGTAGGAGGGGATGAGATCGGAGGTTGTCACTTCGCGGCCGCCGATGAAGAGCGGGTAGGTGCGGCCCTTCCTGGCGCGGACCTCGGCGATGGCGTCCACGAATCCCTTGCGCATGGCCGGGATGGTGAAGTCGACGTAGGGATCGTTCCTGAAGGGCGTGAGGCCGGAGGCCTGGTCCTTGGCCGAGACCTCGGCCGGGGCCTTGCAGGGGGCGGCGGCGCGCTCGCGTTCGAGCGTCTGGCTCGGGTTCTCCATGAGCTGGGCCACGTCCACGTTGTCCGCGAAGCCCTGGCGCAGGAAGGATTCGTTGGCCGTGTTCTCGAGCAGGCGGCGGACCAGGTAGGCCATGCCGGGCAGGAGGTCGCCGTAGGGGCAGTAGAGGCGCACGCGTCCGGCCACGTTCTTGAGCCCCTTGCGCACGGGCTCGGCCATTCCGTAGAGCACCTGGAACTCGAAGCGCTGCTCGGGCACGGAGAGGGCCTTGGCCATCTCCATGACCGCGCTGATGGTGCGGATGTTGTGCGAGGCGCACTGGAAGTAGACGAGGTCGGAGTTCTCGAGGATCAGGCGCGAGCAGCGCTCGTGCGCGATGTCGGACTCGGGCTTGCTGGTCCACACGGGGACGGGCCAGCCGGACTGCATGGCGACGACCGTCTCGTAGTCCCAGTAGGCGCCCTTGACCAGGCGCAGGCCGAAGGGCAGCTTCGTCTCGCGGCCCCAGGCGATGAGCTCCTTCAGGTCGTCCTCGGTGGAGCGGAGGTAGGCCTGCAGGACCACGGAGAGGTGCGGCCAGTGGCTGAACTCGGGATCGGAGCGCAGCCGCTTGAAGAGCTCGAGGGTGGCTTCCTTGTACTTCAGCTGCTCCATGTCGATGCACATGGCGCCGCCCATCTGGACGATCCTCTTGTAGATGGGGCGGATGCGCTTAAGCATGCCGGAGACCGTGCCCGCGACGTCCACGGCCTTGGACTGGGAGTAGAAGGCGGAGGGCTTGACCGAGACGTTGACCTTGGGCGCGCAGCCCCAGTCGAGGTCGCCGGAGGAGTTGTGGGCCTTCCAGCTCTTCTGCTCCTTCTCCACGGCATTCAGGACGTCCATGTAGCCCTGCATGTACTCGTCGCACTCGAACTCGGAGACCGTGGCCTCGCCGAGCAGGTCCACGGTGAAGGCGAAGCCGTCCTTGCGCAGCTTGTTCAGCGACTTGACGGCCTCCTTGGTGTTCTCGCCGATGATGAACTGCTTGGCCATGCCCTCGATGTTGGTGCGGATGATCTTGCCCATGGCCTTGGCGGCGAGGCTGCCGAACAGGCCGGACTTCTCCGCGCCCCACTTGAGCACGGCGGGGATGTCTCCGGCGCCCTCGCCGGTGAAGTATTCGTCGATGTGGCGCTGCAGCGAATCGGAGGTGTTCAGGTAGGGCAGGACGTCCACGAAGCGGAACAGCTGGACCTTGAAGTCCTCGTGCTGCATGGCCCAGTCCATGACCTTGCCGGTCCAGAAGCCCTTGTTGAAGATGCTCGGAGCCTCGCCCTTGATGGAGGCGAAGAACTCCTTGCCCCGGGCGACGATGTTCTGGTCGATCTGCTGCATGTCCATGGTCGCGTGCGCTCCTAGTCGTTGTCCTCCGGCGGCGCCGAGAGGGGGATGGAAGCCGTTTCCTTTATGGTGCGCAGCACGATGGTGGAGTTCGTGTCGCGCACGCCGGGGATCTTGCCGATACGCTGGAGGAATTCGGCCAGGGCCTCGGTGTCCGCCACCCTGACCTTGATCAGGTAGGCGGCCTGTCCCGCGGTGTAGTGCGTCTCCAGGACCTCGGGCAGGGCGGCGAGCTTCTGTCCGGTGTCCAGGGTGCCCACACCCTCCTCCACATGCACGAAGGTGTACGCGGTCAGCCCGAGGCCGGTGGCCTTGGGGTCGATGCGGGCCTCGTAGCGCTCGATGACACCGCGGCGTTCCAGCTTGCGGATGCGCTCGAGCACGGCGGACGGCGCCATGCCGATGGTCCTGGCGATCTCGGCGTTGGGCACCCGCGCGTTGTTGCGAAGGATGTTCAGGATTTTTCTGTCGATTGCGTCGATCATACGAATTACCCCGTTCAAAGTGACGTTTATTCGTGGTGGGCCAGAAAAGTCAAGACGATCGTCTGGCCTGAGCCTCTTTTTCCGCATGGATCACGAAAATGGGAATCCGTGGATTCTCTCTAAAGGTTTCTGCCAGACGACCGATAGGGCAGGCAACTCCTTGTCGCCTCATGTGCCCGGCGATGTCTGGGGTTTTCGCCGGGCCACAAAGAAAAACGGCGGGCCGTGCCCGCCGTTTGACTTTTCGTCGTCCGGTCGTCGACCGGGGGACCGGGCCCGCGGGCCGCGGGCGTAGCGGCTCAGGTCGAGGCGGCGGCGGTCTCGGCCTCGTCCCCGTCGGCTTCTCCCCCGTCCTGCCCGCTATCCTGCCCGCTATCCTGCCCGATATTCTGCCCGCTCTCCCGGGGGCCGCCATCCTGGCCCGCGCGCTTGGCGCGGTACATGTTCTGGTCCGCCAGGTGCAGCAGGTCGTCCAGGGTGCGGCCGGGCGCGTGCAGGGCCAGGCCCACGGAGGCGGAGAGCGTCAGCCCCCGGGCCGCCGGATTCGGCGCCGCGGCCGTTTCGCCGTCGAAAGTTCCGTCCTTCCTTTCCGTCCCATTCCCGATCCCGTCCGGCGCGGCGCAGACCTGCGCGGTGCACGCGGCCACGTCCACGGCGGCCACCTCCTCGCGCAGCCGTTCGGCCAGGGCCACGGCCTCGTCCTCGCCCGCGTCGGGCATGAGCACCACGAACTCGTCGCCGCCCAGGCGCGCGAAGATGTCGTAGCCGCGCACCACCTCGCGCATGCGCCGGGCCGCCTCGCGCAGCACGCAGTCGCCCGCGTCGTGGCCGAGCAGGTCGTTGACGGGCTTGAAGCGGTCCAGGTCCACGAAGAGCAGGGCGAGGGGCATGCCCTTGCGCTCGGCCAGGGCCAGGAGGCGCGGGGCGTGGCGCACGAGGTAGTGGCGGTTGTGCGCGCCGGTCAGCTCGTCGATGACCGTGTCGCGCACGAGCTGGTCGTGGTCGCGCACCGTGACCACGGCATGGCCGAGCAGGTCGCAGAAGTGTTCGAGGAAGTCCGTGGCCTTGTCGCTGGAAAAGCGCTGCGCGTCGCGGTCGCGCAGGACGATGACGCCGATGGGCCGACCGGGCGCGTACTTGTTGGGCAGGGGCTGGATGAAGCAGGAGCCCGGCGTCTCGCCGGAGCAGGGGGCCGGGCAGGGCGCCGCGGGGTCCAGGTGGTGGTCGAGGTAGGGCGCCTGGTCGCAGGTGCCCATGTAGGGCCTGCCGTTGCCGGGCAGCTCGGAGAGGAGCGCGCGCAGGACGCGGGGCTCGGCCGTGGGCACCTTGTCGGGCAGGAACTCGCCGAACATGGCGGCGTCCAGGATCACGCCGAGCTCGTCCATGCCGAGCTGGCCGCGCACGCCCTCGAGCACCAGGGGCAGGTCGCGCAGGGTGGTCAGGGTCTGCACGTGGTCTATGCAGCGCCTGATCTTCTCGAAGGATTCGAGCGCCGCGCGGTGCACCTCCGCCATTTCGCGCATGGCGGACTGCAGCTTGACGAGCATGTCTTCGTGAGGGCGGCGGCGCATATGGCCCTATACTGCCGGACCGCAAAAGGGGCAAGCCGCAGGCCCGGTTGCCGCCGTCTCCGGGGCGGAGTAAGGAACCCGCATGAGCACGCCGCCCGTTCAGCAACGCCCCGCCGCCGTTTCCTCCATCCCCTTTTCCGTCCCCTCTTCCGCCTCGCTTCTCCCGATGGGACGGCGCGCGGCGTCGCTTTGCCGCGTCGCGTCGCTCCTCGCCCTGGCGCTCGTCTGGACGCTCGGCCTTGTGGGCTGCGCCGCGACGGGCAAGGGGAGGGCGGGGGCGCCTTCCGCCTCCGGGGCAGGGGGGACGGCCGAGCCCGTGGCTGATCTCGCGCGGCTGCCGCAAAACGCCCTGGCCTATCTGGACATGCCGGGCAAGGCCGCGCCGCTGCTCCCGCCCGGCCGCCAGAAGGCGCGCTACGGGCAGTTTTGCGCGCGCTGGTTCGCGCCCTGGCACCGCACGAAGCCCGCGTTCTCGGCCAAGGACGCCCTGTGGGGCTTTTCCGCCTTCAAGGGAACGATCTGGGGCCAGGACCTGAGGCCCCGCCCGCCCGAGTGGCTGGAGGGGCTGCAGCGAAACGTCCGGCCCGCGACCTACCCGAACCTCTGCCGCCCGGCCGTGGCCCTGCGCCGCCTGGACCTGCGCGTGCTGCCCACGGTGGAGCCGGTCTTCTACGATCCGAGGAAGGCGGGCGAGGGCTTTCCCTTCGACATGAACCAGAACAGCGCGGTGCAGGCGGGGACCCCGCTCTTCGCCACCCAGGTCACGGCGGACGGCGCCTGGGTGCTGGTGGAGGGCCCCTCGGCTGCGGGCTTCGTGCCCGCGCGCGACATCGCCTTTGCGGGCGAGACCTTCCGCGCGCGCTGGGAGTCCCTGCCCCTGGCCGCGCTGATCGAGGACGGCGCGCCCCTGCGCGCGGCCGGGTCCTCGGCCTGCCCGGTCGACGCGCCGGAGTCCGGCGAGGGCACGGGCCGCTTCCTGGCCACCGGACGCGTGGGCATGGTCCTGCCCGCGCTCAGCGCCCTGGGCGAGATGAGCCTGCTGCTGCCCGCAGACGACGGCACGGGCGGCGCGACGAGCGTGGAGGCCCTGTTCCCACGCGGCGCGGCAGTGCCCATGCCCTGGCCCTTCACCCCGGTGCACGTCGCCGCGCTCATCGACCAGCTGCTCGGCAACCCCTACGGCTGGGGCGGGATCTACTGCCAGCGCGACTGCTCCGCGTCGCTGCAGGACATCTTCACGCCCTTCGGCCTGGCCCTGCCGCGCAACTCGGCCGAGCAGGCCAGAAGCGGCCCCTCCGTCCCGCTCGCGGGGCTCTCGGACGCGGACAAGCGCGCCGCGATCCTGGCCCAGGGGCGGCCCTTCGCCACCCTGCTGGCCATGCCCGGCCACATCCTGCTCTATCTGGGGAAATGGGACGGCGAGCCCGTGGTCTTCCAGACCGTGTGGGGGCTGCGCACGAATGCGCAGGGCCCCGCGGGCCGCCTGGTCATCGGACGTTCGGTGATCACCGGGCTCGCGCCCGGCGCGGAGCGGCCCGAGGTGGCCAAGCCCGAAGGCCTGCTCGTGCACCGCCTCACGGCCATGACCTTCATCAAATGATCGGGCCCGGCTCTCAGCCGGAATCGTCCGGCCGCCCGTCGTCCTTCTTCGCGGCCTTCCTTTTGGCCGCCTTGCCCCGCACCTTGGCGAGCAGCCCGCGGGGCGCCTCGGGGGACGGGGAGGGCTCCCCGTCCGCACCCTTCTCTTCCTCGGACGCGGGCGCGGCCCGCCAGTCCACGGAGCGCAGCACGTCGCCCCGGCAGTAGACCAGCAGCCTGTCCCCGGCCTTGATCTCGTCCGTGCCGCTCGGCGTGCCGACGAAGCGGCCGTCGCGCCGCGTGATGCCCAGCACCTGCAGGCCGAGCTTCTTGAGCCCGAGCGTCTGCAGGTCCTTGTCCACCAGCCAGAAGTCGTCCTCCACCATCAGCTCGTTGATCCTGAATTCGCCCAGGTGCATGAGGCTCACGTAGTCCTGCACGTCGATGTCCGTGTAGCGCTTGAGCGCCCAGGTGATGAGCCGCGAGAGGTGGGTGTTGACGAAGCGGCTGCGGCTGGCGGCCACGAGCAGGACGAGCCCGGCGCCGAGGTAGATGGCGTGGTGCATCTCCGCCTTGGGCCCGGAGAGGTTCACGAAGGTCAGGGCCAGGGAGGAGATGGCCGTGACCAGCCCCGCGTTGCCCCAGAGCATGAGCTGCATGACGATGCGCCGCCTGACCGGGTGGTTGACCACGCCCTCCGCCTCGTGCGTGGTGAAGCCCACGCCGGTGAGCGCCGAGCGCGCCTGGAAGCGGGCCGTGTCCTCGGACAGGCCGGTGTGCATGAGGGCGATGGTGGCGATGCGCGTGACCACGAGCGAGAAGGCGATGACAGAAAGAAGGGTGACGATGGCGAGCATGCGGCTCCTTGCGGCCGGGCCGCGTCAGGCGGCGGTGCGGCGCGCATGGGGCAGGGGCACCACGAGCACCGGGCAGGGCGCGTTTTCGATGATCGTGATGCCGGTGTAGCTGATGCGCGCGAGCTTGCTGCGGTGGACGCCGATGACGATGAGCGAGGCCGGAAGGTCCCGGGCCAGCTTGCACACGGCCATGGCCGGGTCGTCCGGGCGGCACTCGAAGAAGGCCTGGACGTCCTTCAGCCCTTCACCCTCCTCGTTGCGGAAGCGGTCCTCTGTCTCCAGGCAGGCGGCGACGCAGGCGGGGTGCGCGGGATCGTCGTGCATGAGGCGGTAGTCCAGGGCGTGGAAGACGTGCAGCCGGGCGCCCTCGCGGCGCGCCAGCTCCGCGCCCGCGGCCAGAGCGGCGCGGCCCGGGTCGGAGAATGAGAAGGCCACCAGGATGGTCTCGTACATGCTGCGCCTCCGCGTGCGGTGCTGACGGACGGGGGGTATTGCGGCCCGACAATAGCACAGAACCGCTCCAGGGCAAGGGGCAGGGGGGACGGCAGGGCGGAGGGGGAAGGGGAGCGCGCTGCGGGCCTCTGCCTCTGCCCGCCCCGCGAATTGCGGACGCGCCCCCCATCTCCCCCGGACGCTCAAAACGCGTCGGATGCAAGGCGCAAGAAAAGCTCGAGCCCGACGCGTATTCTCCACACGCGAGGGTTCGAGCTTTTCGAGGCGACGCAGCAGACGGCGCTTTTTCAGCGCCCGGGGCCTAGAGGCCGGTGGGGCCGAACTTGTTCTTGGCGAGGAAGAGGAAGAGCTCGTGGCGCTTCTTGTAGGGGGGGAACTTGAAGAAGGCCGAGCCGGAGACGAGCACGTCGGCGCCCGCCTCGACGATGTTCTCGGCATTCTCCGGGGTCACGCCGCCGTCCACCTCGATGAGGGTCTTGCAGCCCGCCTTGTCGATCATCTCCCGCAGCTCGCGGATCTTGTCGAGCACGAAGGGGATGAACATCTGACCGCCGAAGCCGGGGTTGACGCTCATGAGCAGGACCATGTGGCACTGCGGCAGGACGTACTTGATCATCTCGAGCGGGGTGGCCGGGTTCAGCGCCACGGCGGGCTTCACGCCCTGGTCCTCGATGTGGGAGAGGGTGCGCTCGAGGTGCTTGGTGGCCTCGGCGTGCACGCAGATGAGATCCGCGCCCGCCTCGGCGAAGTCCACCACGTAGCGCTCGGGCTGCTCGACCATCAGGTGGCAGTCGAAGAAGAGGTTGCTCTTCTTGCGCAGCGCGGAGACCATCACCGGGCCGTAGGTGATGTTCGGCACGTACATGCCGTCCATGATGTCCAGATGCGCCCACTTGATGTCCGCTTCCTCAAGGGCCGCCATCTCTTCGCCCAGGCGGGTGAAGTCGGCCGAGAGCAGGGACGGGGCCAGAATGATATCGCGTTCCATCACGCATCCCCCTTGCGTTTCATCTTGAAGTCGACCTTGATCTTGTAAACCTTCTCGGCCGGCAGGTACATGATTGGTACGCCGGTCTTCTGCGTGATGGCCTTGAGCTTCGCCTGGACCGTGGCCGCGTCCTCGCCGATGTAGGAGAACCAGACGTTGTAGAAGTGGCGGCGCAGGTAGTTGTGGGTCACGCCCACGTGGCGGTTGACCTCGGCGGTGAAGGCATCGAGCTTGTCGTCGGACACGTGCGCGGCGCACAGGGTGGAGTGCCAGCCGAGCTTGCCGGACTGGAAGTTGGCGCCCGTGCGGCGGATGATGCCCGAGGCTTTCAGCGCCCGCACCCGGGCCAGGGTCTCGGCCTCGGTCAGGCCGAGCTCGCGGCCGAGGGCGCGGTAGGGCCGGGAGACGAGCGGGAAGTGCGACTGGATGATGTCCAGCAGGCGCTTGTCCAGGTCGTCCATACCTTCGGTGGGACGGGCGGCAGGACGGGCGGCAGGACGGGCGGCGACGGGATCAGCCATGGCAGGAGCCTCCGCCGCAGGTCCCCGCGCCGCCGGACTGCTTCCCGGACGCCTTTGCGGACTTTTTGGGCGTGTACGAGCACAGCGGCTCCTCGTCCAGGTAGCCGGAGCGCATGGTGGCGGCGCGGGCCCGGCAGCCGCCGCACACGCGCTCGTACTCGCACTGCCCGCACTTGCCGGTGTAGACCTCGGGGTTGCGCAGGTTCAGGAACTGCTGCGAGCGCCGCCAGATCTCGGGGAAGGGCGTCTCCTTCACCTGGCCGCAGTCCAGCTCCAGGTAGCCGCAGGGCTGCACCTGGCCGGTGTGCGAGACGAAGCAGAAGCCCACGCCGCCCAGGCACCCGCGCGACACGGCGTCCAGGCCGAAGGTCCCGAAGTTGACGGGAATGCCCTCTTCCTTGGCCCGCTGGCGCAGGATGCGGTGGTAGTGGGGCGCGCAGGTGGCCTTCAGCTGCATGGTCGTGGTCTTTCTGAAGTCGTAGAACCAGTTGAGCACGGATTCGTACTCGTCCGCGGAGATGATCTCCTCGCCGAGCTCGGCCGCGCGGCCCGTGGGCACGAGCAGGAAGATGTGCCAGGCCGAGGCGCCGAGGTCCTCGGCCAGGTGGAAGATGTCCTTGAACTTCTCCAGGTTGCCGCGCGTGACCGTGGTGTTGATCTGGAATTCGATGCCTGCGTCCTTGAAGTGGCGCACGGCGTTCAGCACGCCCTCGAAGGCCCCGGGCACGCCGCGGAACACGTCGTGCGTGGCCGCGTCCGCGCCGTCCACGGAGAGCGAGCAGCGCTCGATGCCCGCGGCCTTCATCTCGCGCGCGATCTCGGCCGTGACCAGGGTGCCGTTGGGGGCCATGACGCAGCGCAGCCCCTGGGCCTTGGCGTGGCGCACGAGCTCGAAGATGTCGGGCCGCATGAGCGGCTCGCCGCCGGTGAAGATGATGATCGGGTTGCCCACGTCCGGGAAGGTCTCGATGAGCGCCTTGGCCTCCTCGGTGGAGAGCTCGCCCGGATAGGGATCGAGGTGCGCCTCGGCCCGGCAGTGCTTGCAGGCCAGGTTGCAGGAGCGGGTGACCTCCCAGGCCACGAGGCGGCAGACGGGCGAGCCGTCTTCGAGCGTCCTCGCGCCGCCGTGCCCGCCCTCGCCCACGTCGCCCTTGGCGCCGCCCGGATGTCCCTTGGGATGGCCGCCCGGGTGTCCGCCCGGGTGTCCTCCCGGATGTCCGCCCTGGTGTCCGCCAGAATGCGCGGCGGGGTGTCCCTGTCCGTTCATGTGCTCGTCGTGCTTCATGGCTCTCTTCGGCCCGTTCGGGCGCGTTCCTCGCGCGATGCCTACTTGAGCAGCGGCAGCAGCTCTTCGGCGAAGTAGGTCAGGATCATGGAGGCCCCGGCGCGCTTGATGCCGAGAAGGCTCTCCAGGGCCACGGCCGTGCCGTCCACCCAGCCGCGCTCGGCGGCGGCCTTGATCAGCGCGTACTCGCCGCTCACCTGGTAGGCGGCCACGGGCGCGTCAAAGGCCTCGTAGAGGTCGCGAATGATGTCCAGGTACGGCCCGGCGGGCTTGACCATGAGGAGGTCCGCGCCTTCCGAGAGGTCGGCCGCGGCCTCGCGCAGCGCCTCGCGTCGGTTGGCCGGGTCCATCTGGTGGGTCTTGCGGTCGCCGAACTTGGGCGCGCCCTCGGCGGCCTCGCGGAACGGGCCGTAGAAGGCGGAGGCGTACTTGACCGCGTAGGACATGAGCGGGACGCCCGTGTGGCCGTGCTCGTCCAGGGCCTCGCGGATGACCGCCACGCGGCCGTCCATCATGTCCGAGGGGGCGACCATGTCCGCCCCGGCGCGCACGTGCGAGAGCGCGGTGCGCGCCAGAAGCTCCAGCGTCGGATCGTTCTGGATGTCCTCCCCGCGCACGAGGCCGCAGTGGCCGTGCGAGGTGTACTCGCACAGGCACACGTCCGTGATCACGTAGAGGTCCGGGAACTCCTTCTTCAGCGCGCGCACGGCCTGCTGCACGATGCCCTTCTCGGCGTAGGCCTGGGAGCCCTGCGGGTCCTTCTCCCTGGGGATGCCGAAGAGCAGGCAGGAGACGAGGCCGTTCTTCACGGCCTTCTCCGCCCGGCGCAGCAGCTCCGGAATGGACAGCTGGTACTGCCCCGGCATGGAGCCGATGGGCTTTTTGTACTTGGAATCGTCGGTCTCGTACGCGAACCAGGGCTGGATCAGGTCCTGGGGCCGAAGCTCCGTCTCTGCCGTCATGCGCCTGATGGCCGGATCGGCGCGCAGGCGACGGCCGCGGAAGAAGTCCATCGTCGTATTCCTCGCTCCCCGCATTCGGCGGGAGATCGTTTCGTTTCTGCCGTCGTGCGGCCGCCTAGCGGGCGCAGGCCGCCTCGTCGCTTCCGCCCCGCTCGTCCGGACGGCACACGGGCTCGCCCGTGATCTCGTCGTCCGTCAGGTAGCAGGCCGGGTCCTGCGCCCAGATGTCGCCGTACACGGCCTCGGCGCGGGCCCGGAAGTTGCCGCCGCAGATGTTCAGGAAGCGGCAGCGGGCGCAGCGTCCGCCCACGTAGGGCCGCTTGTCCTTCAGCTTGTGCAGCATCTCGATGTTCGGGTCGTCCCAGATCTCGGAGAAGGGGCGCTCGAGCACGTTGCCGAAGGTGTGGTTGCGCCAGAACTGGTCGGCGTGCACCTGGCCGTCCCAGGAGATGCAGCCGATGCCGCGGCCCGTGCTGTTGCCCTCGTTCCAGGACAGCAGCTCCAGGACCTCGGCGGCGCGCTTGGGGTCCTCGCGCAGCATGCGCAGCCAGAGGTAGGGGCCGTCCGCGTGGTTGTCCACGGTCAGGACCTCCTTCTCCTTGCCGCGCTCGAACAGGGCGCGCGTCTCGTCCATGATCAGGTCCACCACGGCGCGGGTCTGCGCGTGGTCCAGGTCCTCGGCCACCATCTCGGAGCCGCGGCCCGCGTAGACCAGGTGGTAGAAGCAGATGCGGGGCACTTCCAGGTCTTCCAGGAGGCGGAAGAGCGTGGGCACCTCGCCCGCGTTGTGGCGGTTGATGGTGAAGCGCAGCCCCACCTTGAGCCCTTCGGCCTGGCAGTTCTCGATGCCCTGGATGGCCTTTTTGAAGGCGCCCGGCACGGCGCGGAACTTGTCGTGCACGGCCTCGCCGCCGTCCATGGAGATGCCCACGTAGGACAGGCCCACGTCCTTCAGCTCGCGGGCCTTCTCCTTGGTGATGAGCGTGCCGTTGGTGGAGATGACCGCGCGCATGCCCTTGGCCGTGGCGTGGCTGGCCAGCTCGGTCAGGTCGCGGCGCACCAGGGGCTCGCCGCCGGAAAAGAGCATCACCGGCGCGCCGTAGGCGGCAAGGTCGTCGATCATGGCCTTGGCCTGCGCGGTGGAGATGGCGTCGCGTCCGCCCAGCTCCTCCTCGGCCTCCACGGCCTGCGCGTAGCAATGGATGCATTTGAGGTTGCACCGGCGGGTCATGTTCCAGACCACGACGGGCTTCTTGTCCTTGGAGAACTGGAGAAGATGGGAAGGGAGCTTGCCGGAATGGCGCCCGTAGCGCAGGGCGTCCGAGGGCTCCACCGTACCGCAGAAGAGTTTGGAAATGCCGATCACGTGTGACCTCCGAAGATGATGCGAAGAGAGCGGGCTACCACATTTCGCCCCCCCTGAACAGCCCCGCGCGCGGTCGGAGCGCGGCGGTCCTGCAGTGTCCGGCAGCGGACGGGGAGGCGCGCCCGCCCGCACAGGATAAGGCCTGGACCCCTCAAGGCAAGGGAAAATGCGGCCGGTGCGGCACACGATGGACACCAGGGCGTAACGGTCCGCCGCTAGGCAGGGAGAACAAAGGACGCCGTACGTGACCGCACCCAGACCATTCTCCGCCTCGCTGAAGATCCTCGGCCGACTGGCCCGCGGGCGCCTGCCCGGACAGGTCGTCATCCAGTACACGGACCGCTGCAACGCCGCCTGCGCGCAGTGCGGCATGCGTCGCGACAACGACATGCCGCGTACGGCCATGGAGCCGGACGCCGCGCGGCGCATGCTGGACGCTCTCGCCGCGCGCGGCGTGGCCGCCGTCTCCTTCACCGGCGGCGAGCCGCTGCTCTGCCTGGACGAGATCTGCGCCCTGGCCCGGCACGCCCGCGCGGCGGGCATCTCCCACGTGCGCACCGGGACCAACGGCTTCCTCTTCACCGGCTCGGACCGCCCCTCGTTCGAGCGCCGCGTGCACACCCTGGCCGAAAAGCTCCTGGCCGCGGGCTTCTCCACCTTCTGGATCAGCCTGGACTCGGCCGGGACCGAGGCCCACGAGCGAAACCGCGGCCTGCCCGGCGTGGTCGCGGGGATCGAGCGCGCCCTGCCCATCTTCCACGAGCACGGCCTGTATCCCTCCGTGAACCTGGGCATCAACCGCCTGACCGGCGGGGGCGAGCCCCTGCCCCATCTCGAGGACGCCGGGCGCGAGGCCTTCTTCGAGGCCACGCGCCTCGCCTTCTCGCGCTTCTACATGCGCGCCGAGGAGCTCGGCTTCACCATCGCCAACGCCTGCTACCCCATGAGCCGAGAGGAGGGCGGCGCGGTCTACCAGGCCTCGAGCGCGGCGGACATGATCAGCTTCAGCCGCGCGGAGAAGCGCGAGCTCTTCGCCGCCCTGGCAGACGCCGTGCCGCAGCACCGCCACCGCATGCGCATCTTCACGCCCGTGAGCTCGCTCATGGCCCTGATCCGCGACCTGGACGCGGCAGCGCCCGGAACCGCGCCCCTCTCCGCGCCGTTCTCCGCGCCCTGCCGGGGCGGCATCGATTTCTTCTACGTGGACTGCGCGGACATGCAGGCCTATCCCTGCGGCTACCGGGGCGACGAGCCGCTGGGCCCGGCCAAGGCCCTGGACCCGCGCCGCGTGCGCGACAAGGCCTTCTGCCGCCGCTGCGAGTGGGAGTGCTTCCGCGATCCCTCCGAGCTGGCCGCGCCGCTCCTGTCCCTTTTTTCCGCGCCGTTTTCCCTGGCCGCCCGCTTCGCCTCGGACCGGGCCTTCGCCCGCGCCTGGCTCGGCGACCTCACCTACTACCGCGCCTGCGGCTGGTTCGATGCCCGCCGCCCGCCCGATTCCGCCGCCCTGGCGCGCTTCGCGCCGCAGGCGGGGAGGCCCCATGCGTGACGCCCTGCACGACAAGCTCTTCGAACTGATCCACGGCCGCCGCCTGATCTACAACGCCTGCTGGGAGGACCCGGCCCTGGACCGCCGCCTGCTCGGCCTGGACGCCTCCTCCGAGGTCGTGGTCATCACCTCCGCGGGCTGCAACGCCCTGGACTATCTCCTGGACGGGCCGCGCGCCGTGTGCTGCGTGGACGTGAACTTCCGCCAGAACGCGCTCCTCGAGCTCAAGCGCGCGCTCATCGCCACGGGCCGCCACGACTGGCTGTGGTCGCTCTTCGGCCAGGGCGCGGACGCGGGCCACAAGGCCATCTACGCCGCGGTCAGGCCGCGCCTGCCGGGCTATGCCCAGGAATTCTGGGACGCCAAGATCGGCTGGTTCTCGCCCTCGGGCCGCGGCTCGTTCTACTGGCGCGCCGCGGCCGGGGACGTGGCCTGGGGCGTGTCGCGCATCCTGTGGCGGCTGAAGCCGGGGCTGCGCGCCCTGGCCCTTGAGCTCCTGGAGGCGAAGAGCGAGGCCGAGCAGACCGCGATCTACGACAGGATCGAGCCCAGGCTCTGGGACCCGCTGCTTTCCTTTGCCGTGCGCCAGCCCTTCGTCATGGCCCTGCTCGGCGTGCCCAGGCCGCAGATAGAGATCATCCGGCGCGAGCACCCGGGCGGGCTCGCCTCCTTCGTGCGCGACCGGCTGCGCCACGTGCTGACCCGCGTGCCCATCGGCCAGAACTACTTCTGGCGCGTCTACCTGACCGGCTCCTACAGCCCCGGGTGCTGCCCCAACTACCTGAAGCCCGAGCACTTCGAGACCCTGCGCGAGCGGGTGGACGCGCTCTCCGCCTTCACCGGCACCCTGTCCGGCTTCCTGGCCTCGTCCAGGCGGCGCTTCAGCCATTTCGTGCTCCTGGACCACCAGGACTGGATGGCGCGCCATCGCCCGCACGACCTGCGCGAGGAATGGCGGCTCATCCTCGCCTGGGCCAGGCCCGGGGCGCGCGTGCTCATGCGCTCGGCAGGCTCGGACGCGGGCTTCATCCCGGCCGAGGCGCGCACGCGCCTGGCCTTCCGGCCCGAGCTGACCGGGCCCCTGCACGAGGCCGACCGCGTGGGCACCTACGGCAGCCAGCATTTGGCAGTGGTGGGCTGACATGGAAGAGACCGGAAAGATGGACGGGGCCTGCGGCCCGGACGCGCTCAAGGGCTACTACCGGCTGCACGCGCGCATCTACGACGCCACGCGCTGGACCTTCCTCTTCGGCCGCTCCGCCATCGTCTCCGAGGCTGAACGCCACCTGGCAGCCCAGGCCCTGTGCGGAGCGCAAGGGGCGGGCTCCCGCACGCCCGGGCTCGCCGGGCTGTCCATCCTGGAGGCGGGCTGTGGCACGGGCAGGAACCTCGGCATGCTCGCCCGGCGCTTTCCCGGCGCGCGCATCGTGGGCGTGGACCTCTGCCCCTCCATGCTCGCGGTGGCCCGGCGCAGGCTCGCGCGCGGCGAGGGCGGCTGCGCGCGCGTGGAGCTGCGCGAGCAGGCCTACGACGCGCCCGTGCAGGCCGGTTCCTTCGACCTCGTCCTCTTCTCCTACGCCCTGTCCATGTTCAACCCCGGCTTCGAGCAGGCCCTGGACGCGGCGTTTCGCGATCTCAAGCCCGGCGGCCTGCTGGCCGTGGTCGACTTCCACGACACGCCCGCGCGCGCCTTCGAGCGCTGGATGGGCATGAACCACGTGCGCATGCAGGGCCACCTGCTGTCCCAGGCCAAGGCCCGCTTCGAGCCCCTTGTCGAGCGCGTTGTCCCGGCCTTCGGCGGGCTCTGGCGTTACCTCTCCTTCATCGGCTCCAGGCCAGGGCGCTGAAAAGGCGCCGTCTGCGGCGTCGCTGCGAAGAGTTCAAACCCTCGCGTATCAGGAATACGCGTCGGGCTTGAACTCTTCTTGCTCCTTGCATCCGACACCTTTTGAGCGCCCTGGCGGTGGTCGCTGAAAAAGCATCATCTGCGGCGTCGCCGCGAAAAATTCGCGCCCTCGCGTATCTTGGAATACGCGTCGGACGCGAATTTTTCTTGCTCCTTGCATCCGGCACTATTTGAGCGGCCTGGGCCAGGGCGCTGAAAAGGCGCCGTCTGCGGCGTCGCTGCGAAGAGTTCAAACCCTCGCGTATCAGGAATACGCGTCGGGCTTGAACTCTTCTTGCTCCTTGCATCCGACACCTTTTGAGCGCCCTGGCGGAGATGTCGGGGACATCATTCGAGAAAAGATTTTCAGGGCCCTTCACGCCCAGGCGGCCTTTGCCTGTTCGCCAGTCGTGCCGCGTGCGGTGGCGGTCGAGGCTGAGCCTCGCGAGGGAGAGTCCAGAGAGGGGCGCGGAGCCCCTCTCTGGCCGCCGGAGGCATCCCGATAAAAAAGGGCGCGTGCGTGAGCACGCGCCCTTTTGGGTGTCGTCGTGTGGGCAGGCTGTTCCCGGGCTATTCCTCGGCCCAGGCCATGGAGCGCTCCACGGCGCGCTTCCAGTCGTGGATCAGCTGGCCGCGGCGGTCGGCGTCCATGTTGGGCTCGAAGCGGCGGTCGAGCTGCCACATGCGCTCGATCTCCTCCTCGCTCTTCCAGAAGCCCACGGCCAGGCCCGCCTGGTAGGCGGCGCCCAGGGCGGTGGTCTCCGTGACCCGGGGCCGCTCCACGGGCACGCCGAGCATGTCGGCCTGGAACTGCATGAGCAGGTTGTTGCGCGTGGCGCCGCCGTCGGCGCGCAGGGCCTTCAGCTCCACGCCCGCGTCCTTCTGCATGGCGTCCATGATGTCCAGGGTCTGCAGGGCGATGGACTCGAGCGCGGCGCGGGCGATGTGCGCCTTGGTCACGCCGCGGGTGATGCCCATCATGGCGCCGCGCGCGTACTGGTCCCAGTGCGGCGCGCCCAGGCCCGCGAAGGCGGGCACCAGGAAGACGCCGCCGTTGTCCGGCACGGAAAGCGCCAGCTGCTCCACCTCGGGCGCGGAGCCGATGATGCCCAGGCCGTCGCGCAGCCACTGCACCACGGCTCCGGCGATGAAGATGCTGCCTTCCAGGGCGTAGAGGCATTTCTCGGGGGTGCCCCAGGCCACGGTGGTCAGCAGGTTGTTCTTGCTGATGCGCGCGGACTCGCCGGTGTTCAGGAGCATGAAGCAGCCGGTGCCGTAGGTGTTCTTGGCCATGCCCTTCTTCAGGCAGGCGTTGCCGAAGGTCGCGGCCTGCTGGTCGCCCACGATGCCGGAGATGGGCAGCGCGCGGCCGAAGAACTCGGGGTGCGTCTCGGCCACCACCTCGGAGGACCCGGCCACGCGGGGCAGCATGGAGCGCGGCACGTTCAGCATGGCCAGGAGCTCGTCGTCCCACTGGCCGGTGTGGATGTTGTACATCATGGTGCGGCTGGCGTTGCTCACGTCCGTGACGTGCACCGCGCCCTTGGTCAGGTTCCAGATGAGCCAGGTGTCGATGGTGCCGAAGAGCAGGTCGCCGCGCTCGGCCTTCTCGCGGGCGCCGGGCACGTTGTCCAGTATCCAGCGCACCTTGGTGCCGGAGAAGTAGGAGTCGATGATGAGGCCGGTCTTCTCGCGCACGGTCTCGGACATGCCCTTGGCCTTCAGCTCGTCGCAGATGGCCGCGGTGCGGCGGTCCTGCCAGACGATGGCGTTGTAGACCGGGGTGCCGGAACGGCGGTCCCAGACCACGGTGGTCTCGCGCTGGTTGGTGATGCCGATGGCCGCGACCTCGCTGGCGTCCACGCCCGCGCGGCTCAGGCACTCGGTCATGACCGAGGACTCGGTGTCGAAGATCTCGTTGGCGTTGTGCTCCACCCAGCCCGGCTTGGGATAGATCTGGGTGAACTCCTTCTGGGCGATCTGCTTGATGTCGCCCGCGCGGGTGAAGAGGATGGCGCGGGAGCTGGTGGTTCCCTGGTCGATGGCAAGAACGTATCCGCTCATGGTCTTTTCCTCCTGGGTTCGTGGTCTTGGGCTAGTCCCTGTGCAGGGCGCCGGTGGTCCGGTCGTAGATCAGGGCGCCCAGGGGGCCGCCCACCAGGGGACCGAGGATGGGGATGAGGACCACGGTGGGGTTCATCAGGTTCGGCTGCGTGAAGCCCGAGACGAAGGCGAAGAAGCGGGGGCCGAAGTCGCGCGCCGGGTTGATGGCGTAGCCGTTCATGGCGCCGAGCGCCATGCCGATGACCACGACGAGGAGCGCCACGAGGAAGGGGCCGGTCCAGGAGGTGTTGCTCTTGGCGCCGAAGTCCGCGATGGCCAGGATGCCGAACATCAGGATGGCCGTGCCGATGACCTGGTCGGTGAAGCCGGGCAGGAAGCCGGGCATGGCCGGGAAGGTGCAGAAGACGCCTGCCGTGCCGACGAGCGTCGGGTCGGCCATGAGCCACTTGGCCTTGAAGTCCAGGAAGACCAGGGCCGCGCCCACGAAGCCGCCCGCGGTCTGGGCCAGGGAGTAGGGGATGACCTTGCGCCAGGGGAAGCGGCCGGTCACGGCCAGGGAGAGGGTCACCGCGGGGTTGATGTGCGCCCCGGACGGGAAGGCGGCCATGATGCCCAGCAGCACGCCCAGTCCCCACCCGATGGTGATGTTGGTCCAGGTGATGTTCAGGGTCTTGCCGAAGAGCACGGTCATGGCCACGGTGCCCGCTCCGAACAGGATGAGGACGAGCGTCCCCATGAACTCGGAGAGCATCTCCTTGCGCAACGAAAGTTCGTTCATTGTTCCTCCACACACGACACGCAAAAGGTTGTCCGACACACTCGGCGCGGCCTTTCCCGGACGGACCGGGGCGCGGCGGCGCCGTCACCCGCCATGCAGACGCCTGCGGCAGGGGACGGCCGGGCTCAGAGCCCGCACCACTCCCCGTTGCCGCACCATCCCGCCAGCAGCTCGCGGGCGGACGAGGCCTCCGACTCGCGCTCGCCCGCGTCCCAGCCCAGCTCCTCGCCCATGAGTTCCGCCACGCGAGGGCCGACCTCGATGGCGTGGGCGATGTTCACCAGGCCGAGCGGCAACCGCCGCACCAGGACATCGGAAACGTGCCGCGCGAGTTCGTTTCGCGCGGCGTGGACCACTTCCGCCTCCAGATAGAGATGCTCCGGATGCAGAAGGCCCGTGAGCCCGGTTTCCCGGGCAAGCTCCAGGACCGCGCCCGCCTCGTCGCCGTACCGCCGGTACAGCGAGAGGGCGAGCTCGGGCCCGATATCGTACGCGCGCGCAAGCTCGGCGTGCGCTCCGGGGATGAAGCCGCGCGAGCCCAGGAGCTTCAGCTCCTTCGTCGCGCAGGGACGCGAGAGGCGCAGGCCGAAGACCTCGTCCGCCTTGTCGACGGCGTCCTCGGCCATGCGGCGGTAGCTCGTCCACTTGCCGCCGGTGATGGTCAGAAGGCCCGAGGGCGAGACGTCGATGACGTGCGTGCGGGCCAGCTCCTCGGTGCTGGACTTGCCCGGGGCGAAGACGAGGGGCCTGAGCCCGCTCCAGGCCGCGAGCACGTCCTTTCGCTCCACCGGGCGGTTCAGGTAGCGCCGCGCGTAGGCCAGCAGGTAGTCCACGTCCGCCTGCGTGGGCACGGGATCGGCCTCAGGCCTTGCGGGCTCGTCCGTGGTGCCGAAGATGACGTGGCCCATCCAGGGGATCATGAAGAGCACGCGGCCGTCCTCGGTGCGCGGGATGAGGAGCGAGAGGTTTTCCGGCGCGAACGAGCCGGGCAGCATGATGTGGATGCCGGAGCTGACCTTCAGGATGTCCGGCGCGGCCGGGTCGTCCATGCGGCGCAGCGAGTCGGCGAAGGGGCCGGTGGCGTTGACCACGCCCTTGGCGCGCACGGTCCACTCCTCGCCGGAGAGGCCGTCGCGCAGCGCGGCGCCGCAGACCTTGCCCGCCTCGCGCACGAGCCCCGTGACCTCCACGTGGTTCAGGCAGGCGGCGCCGTGGGCGTTGGCCGTGCGGGCCAGGGTCACGGCCATGCGGGCGTCGTTGAACTGGCCGTCGGAGTAGATGATGCCCGCCTTGCAGCCGGTAAGCGACAGGGTGGGGAAGAGCTCCTTCGCGCGCTTCCGCGTGACCACGGAGCTGCGGCCGAGGCCCAGCCTGCCCGCGAGGAGGTCGTAGAGGACCAGGCCGCAGTAGACGTAGGCCGCTTCCAAAAAAGAGTTCACGGGCGTGAGCAGGCGCACGGAGTGGGCCAGGTGCGGGGCGTTTCTGAGCAGCCTGCCGCGCTCGTGCAGCCCCTCGACCACGAGCATGAACTGCTCGCGGTCCAGCTTCTTGATGGCCTTCTCCAGATAGCGCACGCCGCCGTGCACGAGCTTGGTGCTCTTGCTGCTGGTGCCCGAGGCGAAGTCGCTGCGCTCCACCAGGGCCACGTCGAGCCCGCGCGTGGCGGCGTCCAGGGCCACGCCGCAGCCGGTGGCGCCGCCGCCGACCACCAGGAGGTCGAATTCCTTGCCCGCCTTCAGGCGCGCCAGCAGGTCCTTCCTGTTCATTGCCGTTCTCCCTTGCCGGGCTGCAGCAGCCGCCCGGCGGTGATCTCGTCCGTGACCAGCACGTTGACGAAGCCTCCGGCGAGGGCCGCCCTGATGATGGGCTCCTTGCTCTCGCCTCCGGCCGCCGCGATGGTCAGGGGGATGTCGCGCGCCTCCTCCAGGGTGGGGCCCATGAAGCACGCGTTGCGGGGGTGGTCCACCGGGCGTCCGGAGGGATCCACGAAGGCCCCGAAAACCTCGCCCACCGCGCCCGCCTTCTTCAGCGAGCGCACGTCCTGCTGGGTGATGGCGCCGAGCACCAGGTTGGTGGCGCTCGGGTCCAGCTCGCCCAGGCCGATGAAGGCTATGTCCACCTGGATGGCCTGCGCGTAGACCGCGCGGAACAGCTCCTGCGACTTCAGCAGGCGCTGCGCCTCGGGGCTCGGGGCGAACATGGGGGCGGCGATGTAGTAGGTCTGCGCCGCCTTCAGGCGGCGCGAAAAGGTGGCCACGATCTCGTAGGGGTTGACCACGATGCTGTGCGGCAGGCCGCCGTAGAGGGAGACCACGGTCAGCCCCTGCGCGGGCTCGGGCGGCACGGAGGTGGCCGCGGCGGCGACCGTGGTGCCCCAGCCGAGCCCGAGCGAGTTGCCGTCGCGCAGGCAGCCCGCCGGGTAGTGGGCCGCGGCCTGGCCGAGATCGGTGTTCAGGTGGCGGTGGTTTTGCGGCGCGGGCACGACCACGGCGCGCGTAAGGCCGAAGGCCGACTCCAGGTCGCGCTCGAGCTCGTGGCAGGCCGCCTTGTCGGTGTTCACGGTGATCTGCACGTAGCCTTCGTCGCGGCAGAGCTGCAGCAGCCTGACCACGCGGGCGCGGGAAAGCCCCAGCCATGAGGCGATCTCGGCCTGGGTCATGCCGTTCACGTAGTAGGCCCACGCGATGCGGCTGAGCATCTGCTGTTCCTCGGGGGTGTTGTCCATCCCGTCCTCCCGCTGCGTCGAACAGTTCGCCCGGCTTCAGGCCGGACCGTACAGGCCGGGCCGGGCCCGGCGACGGAGGGTGCGGAAGGCCGCGGCGCAGCGGGAGCAGGCGGGCGCCTTGCCCGGGGCCGCGCCGCACGGAACAGCGGCTCCCGGAGCCGGCAAGCCCGGGAAGCGCGAAGCCGTGGAAGCGGCATGAGACTCTGCTGTGCTGCTGGACCCTGCGGCGAACGACATCCGGCACCTCTCGCCCGAACAAATGTCCATTGCGTGGACATTTGTTGCACTTCGGTGAAAAAATGCAAGGCAAAAATGTTGCCGGACAGGCTCCTCGATCGTTGTCGCGAACACGGCGCGCCGCAGGCGCCGCGCGGAGGGGGGAGAAGGGCCTGGCGCGGACGGCCTGCCGCGCAAGGCGCTCGGGGAGAGGCCGTCTGCGCCCAGAGGCAAGGCCGCCGATCGGGGGAAATGCGAATGGCTCAAGTATTCCGGATTGTTTCTGCGAAACGCGGGCGTCATGGAAGCGACACGAAAAAGAGGACCCCGCGGGGCGGGGTCCTGGAAAGGTTCGGGAGGGGAAGGGGACGGGGCGCGGCTAGGCGCCGTCGGAGGGGACGCAGGCTCGGCCTGCGCCCGGCGCATCGTCCGTTGCCGAGGCCGGGTCGAGCAGGCGCCGCACCTCGGCCAGGAGGACCGAGGGCGGGAAGGGTTTGGCCAGCAGGGCCTGCGCGCCGAACTTGCAGGAGTAGTCCAGGAAGGCCATCTCGCCGATGGCGCCGCCGCCGGACATGGCCAGGATGGGGCAGCCCTCGCCCGTGCCGCGCAGCTCCATGATCGTCTCCAGGCCGTCCTTGTCCGGCATGAAGATGTCCACGATCACGAGGTCCAGGGGGCGGTCGCCGGGCAGCTCGCTGCGCAGCCTGATCCCCTGCTCGCCGTCCGCCGCGTCGAGCACCTCGTAGCCCTCTCGCGCGAGCACCGCGCAGACCATGCCGCGCATGGCGTCGTCGTCGTCGATCACCAGAATCCGTTTCATGCGACCGTCCTTTGCGCAAGAGTTGCCGAATGAACGCGAGTCGTTATCGCCTGGAAACGGTCGTGCCCGGCAGCTTCCGCCACGCGGGCATTCGCGGCCCTGCCGCGCGGGTGTCATGAACCCGACGAAGATGATGTAGGATCGATCAGAAACTAGTCAAGCGGGCGAGGCCGGAACGGACGGCCTCGAGGTCCCGCTCCAGGGCGGCGAGCAGGGCCGGGCAGTCGCGGATGCGCTCGGCGCGGGCGGCGCGCTCGAGTCCCCGGGCGGCCTCGGAGGCGCCATCGGCGCCGACCATGGCCGTGGTGCTCTTCAGGGAATGGGCGTGGCGGCACAGGCTCGCGCAGTCGCCCTCGGCCATTGCGGCGTGCAGCCTGCGCAGGCGGTGGGGCAGGTCCTCCAGGAAGAGCGCGGCGAACTCGCGCGCCAGGCTCGCGTCGTCGTCCAGGAGGGAGAAATCGGGCTTTGTCGGCTCTTGGGCTTGCAAGGGGCGCAGCAGACAGTGCAGGGCGTCCGCGCACAGGGGCTTGGCCAGGGCGCCGTCGAGCAGGCCGGGCGCGGCGCGCTCCATGACCTCCTCGGGCGCGTCGCCGCTCAGGGCGATGAGCGTCGGAGCCGGGCAGGAGGGCGCGCGCATCTCGCGCATGCGGGCGGCCAGGGTCAGCCCGTCCATGTCCGGCAGGCCGAGGTCCACGAGCACCGCGTCGAAGGATTCGGCGGCGAAGGCGGCCAGGGCCTCCTCGCCGCATCCGGCCAGGCGGGAGGAGAAGCCCGCGCGGCGCAGCATGCGCTCCGTGTGCATGGCGCTCACCCGCTCGTCCTCGACCACCAGCACGCGCGCCCCCCTTCGGTCTGCGGAAGGGGGGGCGGCGCGCCGTGCCCCGGGCTGGGCGTCAGGCTGTGCGTGGCTCATGATGCCGACCCTTGTAGACGACTTTCGCGGCCGGAGGCAATCAGGGATTTTTCACCACCTCCACGCGGCGGTTCAGCTGGCGCCCTTCGGGCGTGTCGTTGCTCGCGATGGGCATGCTCTCGCCGAAGCCCTGCACCTTCAGGCGGGCCGGGTCGAGGCCGAAGTTCTTGACCAGGTAGTTCTTCACGGAGTTGGCGCGGCGCAGGGAGAGACGCATGTTGTACTCGTCCGTGCCGTAGTTGTCCGTGTGGCCGCGCAGGGTGAAGCTTCGCCCCGCGAGCTCGGGCGAGCGCAGGGCCTTGCCCAGCTCGTTCAGGATGGTCGCGGCGTCGGGCCGGATGTTCCACTTGTCGAAGTCGAACTCCACCTTGAGGTTCACGCCGAGCAGCGGGTCCGTCTCGGTGATCGCGCGCTCGCTGCCGTCCGGGGCGTACTCCATGGCCTTGAAGCTGCCCTTGGCCCGGCCGCCCTGGGAGGCGGCGCGGCGCGGCGCCGCGAGGCCCGCCACGATCTCGTCGGCGTTCGTGGCGAAGCCGTAGCGGTCCGACCACTCGCGCACCGGCACGGCCATGTCCTCGGAGATGTGGCGCACGATGCTCTCCACCGCGGAGTTGGGCAGGCGGTAGGTGCGCTTGATGATGACGTAGTCCTCCTTGAGGACGCGCTCCATGCGCCCGGCCTCGGCCATGGACCAGACGAGCTCGCCGGTCTTGGAGTCGATGACGTCCACGCGCAGCGAGACCGCGGAATCCGAGTTGCTGCCGCCGTCGAGGAAATGGCTTATCTCGCCCGTCACCACCAGGTCCGCGCCCTTCTCGCGGCCGAGCTTCGCGGCCTGGGCCTGGCTGTAGTAGTAGGTGTCGCCCAGGAAGACCTGAGTGGCGAAGAGCTTCTTCTCCATCCACGTCTCCCAGAAGACGCCCATGACCTGGCTGCCGATGAGCCGCGGGTCCTCCATGTTCTGGGACACGCGGAACGGCAGGTAGACCACGGAAAGCCCGCGCATGGGCGCGTTCCTGGGCGAGACGTAGATGCGAAGCGGCGTGGACTCGACGTTCTGGTCGATCACGACGTCGGACGGCTGGGTCAGGCGCGGCTGCACGTCGGCGCAGGCCGAGAGCAGCAGCGCGCAGAGCAGGCACGCGCACAGACGGGTCAAATTCATGACGCACTCCCGATGGTGCGGCGGGAAGACGGCAGGCTACTGCAGGCGCTGTGTGGGGGCCGGGGCCGCCTGCATGGTCTGCATCAGCCGCTTGCGCGACCGGTCCAGACCCTCGCGCAGGGCGATGCGCCGCGAGAGGGGAAGCCGCCCGAAGCGCGGCCCGGAGGCCAGCTTCGCCAGCTCGTCCATCTCCTCCTGCATGCGCCGCACGCGCTCGGCAAGCTCGTCGTCGCAGGCCCCGAGCACCAGGACGGCGCGGGCCATGTCGCGCACCTCGCAGGCCAGGCGGCACAGCGTCCGGGCGTCCGCGTCGCCGCGTCCGTCCTTTCCCATCTTGCCCCTGAGCCAGTCGAGGATCTTCATGCTCGTCTCCGTTCGCCGGTAATTGGGCCTGCTCGAAGCAACAACCATGCCGGACCTACGAGCCCCCCTGGGAGAGGGCGAAGACCACGGCGAAGGTCAGGATGACCACCGCGGCCACCGGCAGAAGCATGGCCAGGATCACCTGGGCGTAGCTGGTGCGGTGCGTGCGGCGCAGTCCCACCATGAGCGCGGCCAGGGACCAGAGCTCGGCCAGCACCGGCCCGACGAAGGGGATCACGAAGAGGATCATGGGCGCGGCGCTGTAGGCCAGGGCGCGGAAGGTGGCCTCGAAGCCGCGCTTGGCGCCCTGGAAGACGAACAGGCTGACGTGCAGGATGGAGGCGTAGAAGAAGAGCAGCAGCGTGGAGAGCACCGGCTGGATGGCCGTGCGCAGGAGCTGGTTGCGCGGTCCGAGCACGGTTTCGGCCCACTCCTTGAGCACGGGCGAGCCGATCTGCGCGACGATGACGTCCACCGTGGTCATGGCCCAGGGCAGCATGAGCAGGTAGCCTACGAGCGTCATGAGCACGTAGAAGGCCAGGGGACGCCCCAGGCCCCGGTTCACGGGCAGGGCGTCGAAGAACAGCCCGGGGTGGAACATGACCCGGGTGGTGGTGCGCCACAGCCCGCCGAAGAAGCCGTGCTTGTCCAGCCTCTCCCAGGGGGCCTCGACCTCGAGCTCCTCGCCGCCCTCGGGCATCCACTCACGGGAGGGGCCCTGCGCGGCCGCGGAGGCGTCGGCCTCCTCCAGGCTCTCGAGCTTGCGCCAGATGTCGTCGCGGTCGGACTCGCCCGGGGCGGCACCCGGCGTTTGGCCCAATGTCTGGCCCGATTTGGGGCCCGAGAGGAGGCTCGATCCGGAGTCCCGCGCGGCCGAGGGCCCGGCGGGCGGCGTCAGGAGGGAGCGCGATCCGCCGGTCTCTTCCGTGCGTCCTTTCGCCGTTTCCTTGGGGCCGGGGCGCAGCAGGCCCAGTCCCGCGCCGTGCTCTCCGGCCCGGCTCGTGTCAGCCGCCTTGTCCGCGGCCTCGTCCGAGATGCTGAAGCGGGCTCCGGCGAAGAAGCGCGACTCGTTGAATTCCGTCTCCTCAGGCTCGGGGCTCGCGGAACCGGGCGTGAAACGCTCCGGGGCGGCGGGGCGGCCGAGCAGGCTCGAGACCACGTCGTCGCCGGTGTCGGCCGCGTCGACCTCGCTGCCCGGGGGCGTGGCCGCGCGCATGAGCCTGCTCAGGGGGTCCTCGCGTTCCTCGCGGCGTCCCTCGCGCTCGCCCGGGGCCGCGGCGCGCGGCGGAGGCCGGAGCAGCGACGAGGCCGAGGCGTCGTGGCCGGTCCTGTCCTCCTCCTGCGCCTCCTCGCCCGCGTCCCAGGGGATGAGCGGACGGCGCGGCGCCGCCTCCCCGGCGGACCGCCTGGAGGCGGCGGCAGGGGGCTCGGGCGCGGCGGGAGCCTCGGGCTCGGGCCTGAAGAAGGGCCTGGGCTCGGGCTTGGGCTCGGGTGTCGGCGAGGGCTCGGGCGCGGCGGGCTTCAGCAGGGGCGGGAGCAGCGGTTCGCCGTCCGCCTCCAGCACGAAGTCCTCGGGGAGCTCGCGGAACTGGAATTTATGCTTGCATTTCGGGCAGGTCGCCCGAACCGCTTCGTCAGGTATCTTGTCATCCGGAATGGTCCGGGTGAAGCCGCATTTGGGGCACGTGATGTCCATGGCGCCATCCGATTTGGGGGGCTTTCGGGGTAGCGGAAAAAATGAAACCTACTCTCACGGACTCGTTAAATCAAGGCAGGGCTTGGACTTGGCGTCGCCGCGGTCAGCGGGCCGCGCGGCCCGTGACCTGGAAATGCTCCGTCTCGCGGGTGTTGAACAGCTTGCGCGAGCGCTCCACCAGCTTCGGGTCGTAGACGAGCCGCCTGGCCACGGCCTTGCGGTGGCAGGAGAAGAGCAGCTTGCCCCAGGGCGAGATCAGGCAGGAATAGCCCGGCAGGAAGCCGAAGGGCGACTCGCCCACGGCGTTGGCCGCCAGCATGTAGCTCTGCGTCTCGATGGCCCTGGCCGTGAGCAGGCGGCGCCAGTGGGGCAGGCGCGACTGCGACCACTGCCCGCAGACCGCGAAGACGTCCGCGCCCTGCCGCGCCTGCAGCCGGAAGAGCTCGGGATAGCGCAGGTCGAAGCAGATCGCGCCGCCGACCGAGAGGCCCCGCCACGCGGCCGGGCGGGGGCAGGGCTCGCCGGGCGTGAAGTAGCGGCTCTCGTCCACCCCGGGGAAGAGGTGGATCTTGCTGTAGATGCGCTGCGGCGCATCGTGCTCGCCGGAGACCAGGAAGAGCGAGTTGTAGAGGTTGCCCTCGCGCAGCTCCATGAGGCTGCCCGCCAGGGCATGGGGCGTCCCGTCGCAGAAGTCCTGCAGGCGGACGAGGAGCTCGGCCGAGCGCTCGGCCCAGGCCAGGCGGTTCTCGTAGTCGAAGCCGCCGTAGAAGAGTTCCGGGAAGACCCAGAGCGTGGGCTCGGAAAAGGAGGCGGCCATTTCCAGGAAGGGGAGAAGGTCGTCCCAGGAAGCGAAGACCGGCGTCTGGCAGGCGCCGAGATAGATGTCCATCGGCAAGGCTCCTCTGCGCGGCGAAGGCGCGAAGTCAGGGGCGCGCAAGAACGGGCAAGCCCTTACACGGGGTTTTTGTCGAGCACAAGCAGGCGCAGCGGAGGCGAGAAGGGCCCGGCGCCCGGCAGGGCCGCGAGCGGCAGGCTCGGGTACTCGCCGGAGAGCACGTGGCGCACGCCGCCGCCTCCGGCCGCGTCGAAGCCCTGAAGCTTCTTCTCGAGCTCCTCGGGCGACTTGCGCAGCGCGCTCTCGTGCAGGATCGAGCCGTCCAGGACCACGGCCACGGGGCCCGCGAGGCCGGTCAGCCGCTCGTGCACGGGCCGCTCGTAGCGGGGTTTGCCCCCGTCACCCCCACCGTCCGCGCGAAACAGCCGCAGCTGCAGGTCCGGCCACAGGCCGTAGCCGCACTTGGCGTGGTCCGCGTCCGGATAGAGGGTCAGGCGCGGGAAGGCCGCAGCCACGGCCTTTTCCGCCGTGAGCCGGGCGATGAGGCCGGGCAGGGCCTGCCACAGCGCCTCGGGCAGAAGCTCGTCGCCGTCCAGGGTCAGGATCCACTCCGTGGCGTCGGCCGCGGCCAGGGCCCTGTCCGCGGCCGCGATGGCCCAGGGGTCGTGCGCGTCCTTGTCGGCCATGATCCTGTCCAGGGCGGCCTGGATGTCCTCGCCGTCCGCAACGCCCGCGGCGCCCGCCCCGCAGAGGTCGAGCAGGGCGTTTCGCTGCGCCGCGAAGTCGCCGCCCAGGGGCCGCGCGGCCTGGATCAGGCGCACGCCGTCCGGCAGGGCAGGGGCGAAGTCCCCGGCGGGCGGCGCGCCGTCCCAGAGCACGGCCACGCGGGCGAGCCAGGAGGGGGCCTGGGCGAAGAAGCGGGACAGTCCGGGCTCGTCCGGCCGCAGGATGGCGGCGAGCGTCACGCGCGGCCGCTCGGCCGTGCGGTCGGCGCCGAAGACGGCGGCGCGCAGGCGTCCGGCGTGGAAGGCCTCGCGCAGGAGCAGCGCCTTGTCGCGCAGCTCGCTCGCAAGCTCGGGGTTGACGATGTCGAAGGCCGTCTGCGGCACGAGCCCTTGGCGCAGCCAGAGCAGCTTGTGCGCCCAGGGCGAGGTGTCCGCGAGGCAGACGCGGGAGCCGTCCTCGTCCCACCAGTCGAGGCGTCCGGCCGCGAGCAGGCCCTGCGCGAGCGCGGGGTCGGGCTCGCTCACGCACAGGGAGACGTCTTGGGGCAGGCTCTGGGCCAGGCGCGCGGCCAGCGCGCCGGAGGCCAGGCCGAAGAGGACCACGTTCGTGCGTTTTTCGCGCTCCCAGGCGCGCAGCACGCGGCCGAGGAGGGCGTCGATGTCGTCGGGTGGCTGGGGAAGCGCGGAGGGCGCGGCCTGGGCCTCGGATCCGAGGCGGAAGCGCAGCGTCTCGCGGCTGTATTCGGTCAGCAGATCGCTCATGCGGCGTGTCATAGCCCTGTGCGGGCTTTGCCGCAAGGAGGCGCGCGCAGCGCACGGCAAGCTCGCCCGCGCTCCGCTGCGCGGTGAGGGCGCGGGCCGCGTTGCCGACGGCCGCCCCGCTCCGCCGCGTTGTGCACCTTCCGCTGCGCGGGCGTCAGTTCCCCGGCGTGGAGCCGTAGGCCGCGGCGGCGCGGCGGGCGTTCATGGCCGCGGGCCGGGGAGCGGCCTGGGGCTGGAGCGGCTGCTGCGGAGCGTCTTGCGGAACGTCCTGCGGGATGTCTTGCGGGATGCCTTGGGGGACATTCTGCGGGTCGCTTTGGGGCGTGGCCGCGGGCGCGGCCGCTGCCTCTGCCTGCGGCGCCGGTTGGGGCGCGGGCCTGGCCTGGGGCTGGGTGCCCCTGCGGCCGTAGACCTGCTGGGAGACCTGGGAGGGCTGTGCCTTTCCGGACTCGGCCTCACCCGTCTCGGGCCGGGCTCCGGGCTGGGGCTTTCCGGCCTGCAGCTTCATGGCCGCGGCCGTGGCCGAGGCGCCGAATCCGAGGCCCATGGGCTTGGACGGAGCGGCCCGGACCTGCTCCATGGCGGCGTCCAGGCCCGCGGTGTCCTTGATCTCGGCGTAGGCGGAACGCAGGCCGCGCAGGATGTTGACGACCTGGTCGATGGCCTCGGTGTCCATCTTCAGGTTGGCCATGAGCAGCCGCGAATTGCAGTAGAAGTACAGGCGCGAGAGGTTGTCGGCGATCTCGCCGCCCTTTTCCTTGTTCAGGCAGGACTGCAGCTCGTTGATGATGTCGAGGGCCTTGGTGATGAGCTGGCCCTTGGCCTTGACGTCGCGCTCGGCGATGCGCTCCTTGGCCTGGGCAAGATATTTCACGGCCGCGTCGTAAAGCATGATGAGCAGGTCGGCCTGGGTGGTCGTGGTCACCTGCGTTGCGATGTAGGCCCGCGTCGCGTTCTGTTGCATGGATCACCTCGTGCTATCCGGAGGAAGACGACGAGCTGGACGAGGACATCTGGCTGATGCCGTTGTTCAGCGCGCTCTGGATTCCGTTGTAGTTGCTGAGCGTTTTCTCGAGCCTGGCGAACTGGTCCGTCAGGGCGCGGCGCTTGTCGCTCAACCTGTTGTTTTCGTAGTCGATCTTGGTCTGGATGTCGTCGATGATGTCCTGATAGTTGTCTTCCAGGATGTGCAGGGTGCCGTCGGTGCTGTTGGTCAGCTGCTTGATCTGGTCGATGAGTTCCGTGGCCTTGCCGACCTTGAGCGACACTGTACCGGAGTAGCTTCCGTCCACCAGACTGTTGACCGAGATCGCGAGGCCCCCGGCCGGGCCCTTGCTGGCCGTGAGCTGGTGCGTGTTCGAGTCGTAGGTGGCCGCGTAGCCGTCGATGGTCGCCCCGGTCACGCTGCCGCCGGCCACGGTGTAGGAGACGTTGTAGGTCCCGCCCTGCGTGCTCCCGGCGATGCTCGAGGCGTAGGAGAAGGCCGCGGCGTTGGAGGCGGGCTGGCTGACCGTGGTGGAGCCGTCGTAGTAGCCCGAGAAGAGTTCGGCCACGGCGTCCGGGTTGTTCTGCAGGGCCGTGTCCAAGGCCGCGTCGTCCACGGTCAGGAGGCCCGCGTTCGGCGAGCCCGGGTCGGCCTCGGTGAGGATGCCGAGCTGGGAGAGCGTGGTGTAGACGTCGCCCTGCCCCGTGGTCGAGTTGTAGTAGTTGAAGCCGATGCCCTTGGAGGCCACGATGTTCTTCAGGTTGGAGGAGACCATCTCCACGCCGTAGTTGCCCGTGAGCAGGCTGCCCTTCTTCTGCTGCGCATCGAACTTGGTCAGCGAGAGGATGAAGGCGCGGACGTCGTTCATCTGGTCCACGAAGGAGTGGATCTGCTGCTTGATGGCGGCCGTGTCCGTGGACACGCTGACCGTGACGTCGCTGCCCGCGCTCGTCGCCTTGAGCAGCACGGAGAGCCCGTTGACCACGTCGTCGATGGTGTTCGTGGAACGGGAGAGCCAGGCGTTGCTGGGGAACCCGTCCAGCCTGAACTGGGCGTCCTGGGCGGTCTGGGTGACGGTCGCGTTGCTCGCGGTGTAGCCCGTGAGGGTGGTGTTGGAGCTGACCAGCAGCGTGTTGGTCGCGCCGGTGTCCAGGCCGCGCAGCTGCAGCTGGTAGACGCCGTCGCTGATCTTGATGGAGCTCGCCCGCACGCCGGGGTTGGCGCCGTCGTTGTTGATCATGGAGATGAGCGTGGAGAAGGTGGTGCCGTCCGGCACGCTGATCGAGTGCTCCGTGCCCTGGTAGTTGTAGGAGAAAGTCTGCGCGGAGCCGGTGGCGTTGACCTTGGCGTCCAGGGAGGAGGCCGAGGTCCCGGTCATGGTCACGATCTGGGTCTTGGCCAGCTGGTTGATGGTGAAGACGTAGGAGCCTTCCTGGGCGTCGGCGCTGGCCGTGGCGGTGAGGTCGTCCGGGTTGCTGGAGTCGGCGTTCTTGAGGAGGAACTCGCTCTCGCGGTCCATGCCCTGCAGGGTGGTCTGCAGGGTCAGGAGCTTGGTGTTCAGGTCCTGGAACCCGGCCTGCTTTTGCTGCCAGGTGGCCTGCCACTCGGTGAGCTGGTTCTTGTGCGCGGATTCGACCTGGATCAGCTTGTCGATGATCGAGTCGAAGTCCGTGTTCGAACCGAGGCCCGTGAAGTGGATGCCGCCTGATGTGAGAGTATCGTTGACCATACGCCGAACCGCTTGGGTAAATTTTTCCGAGGGAAGGTTCCCGCGGGGTGGTTAGCAAGAGGGGTGCCAACCTCCACCCCCCGCCCCCGGGGGGGCCCGGCCCCCGAGGGGGCCGGGCATATCTTCCTGTTCGGCTTTGAGGCGTCGGGTCTTTAGGCCGGAGATGATCCGGCCTACGGCCCGGATTAGCCCTGGATGAGCTGCATGGCCATCCTGGGCATGCTGTTGGCCTGCGAGAGCATGGCCACGGCGGACTGCGTCAGGATCTGCTGGCGCACGAACTCGGTCATCTCGCTGGCCACGTCCACGTCGGAGATGCGCGACTCGGAGGACTGCAGGTTCTCGGCCTGGATCTGCAGGTTGGTCACCGTGTTCTCCAGGCGGTTCTGCAGGGCGCCCAGGTTGGCGCGGATCTTGTCCTTGGAGATGATGGACTTGTTGATCTGGTCCAGGGCCTTCTGCGCCAGCTCCTGGGTGGAGATGGAGCGGCCGGCGGAGCCGGTGGCGCCCAGGCCCACGCCCAGGGCGGAGGCCGTGGAGGTGCCGATCTGGACGTAGTAGTAGTCCTCGGACGAGTCGTTGCCCGCGCCGAAGTGGACCTTCAGCTTGCCGGTGGACTCGAGGCCCGCGCCGGAGAAGGTCGAGGACGACAGGTGGCCGTTCAGCAGGTGGATGCCGTTGAAGTCCGTGGCGCTGGCGATACGGGTGATTTCCGAAGCCATGGCCTGATACTCGGAGTCGATGATCAGGCGCTGGTCGGAGTTGTAGGTGCCCGTGGCCGCCTGTTCGGCCAGTTCCTTCATGCGGATCAGCTTTTCGTCGATGACCTGCAGGGCGCCGTCAGCCGTCTGGATCAGCGAGATGGCGTCGTTGGCGTTGCGCACGCCCTGGTTCAGCGCGGAGATGTCGGAGCGCATGAGCTCGCGAATCGCCAGGCCGGCGGCGTCGTCCGCAGCGGTGTTGATGCGCAGGCCGGAAGAGAGCCTGTTCACCGACGTGCTGAGGTGACCGTACGCCGTGCTGAGGTTGCGGGACGCGGTCATGGCCATCATGTTGTGGTTGATGACGAGCGACATGGTTTTCCTCCTTGAAGGTGTGTTCCGGCGTCCTTGCCGGAAGCTCGCGGGACCCATTCCCGGCTGAGCTGCTGTTGCCCGCCATATCGGATGTTTTCGAAAACCCTTTAGGGGGGTGAAACGAAAAAAAAGGCCCGTCCGCGTGAGCGGACGGGCCGGATTGCCGTTACCCGGGGCTTTGGGCGTGCGAGGCGTTTCGGGGCTAGCCCTGGATGAGCTGCATGGCCATCCTGGGCAGGCTGTTGGCCTGCGAGAGCATGGCCACGGCGGACTGCGACAGGATCTGCTGGCGCACGAACTCGGTCATCTCGGTGGCCACGTCCACGTCGGAGATGCGCGACTCGGAGGACTGCAGGTTCTCGGCCTGGATCTGCAGGTTGGTCACCGTGTTCTCCAGGCGGTTCTGCAGTCCGCCCAGGTTGGCGCGGATCTTGTCCTTGGAGACGATGGCCTTGTTGATCTGGTCCAGGGCTTTCTGCGCCAGCTCCTGGGTGGAGATGGAGCGGCCGTCGGTGCCGGACGAGGCGCCCAGGCCCACGCCGAGGGCGGAGGCCGTGGAGTTGCCGATCTGGATGTAGTAGTAGTCCTCGGACGAGTCGTTGCCCGCGCCGAAGTGGACCTTCAGCTTGCCGGTGGACGTGAGGCCCGAGCCGGAGAAGGTCGAGGACGACAGGTGGCCGTTCAGCAGGTAGATGCCGTTGAAGTCCGTGGCGCTGGCGATACGGGTGATCTCCGAAGCCATGGCCTGGTACTCGGAGTCGATGATCAGGCGCTGGTCGGAGTTGTAGGTGCCCGTGGCCGCCTGTTCGGCCAGTTCCTTCATGCGGATCAGCTTTTCGTCGATGACCTGCAGCGCGCCGTCCGCCGTCTGGATCAGCGAGATGGCGTCGTTGGCGTTGCGCACGCCCTGGTTCAGCGCGGAGATGTCCGAGCGCATGAGCTCGCGGATCGCCAGCCCGGCGGCGTCGTCCGCGGAACTGTTGATGCGCAGGCCCGAAGAGAGCCTGTTCACCGAGGTGCTCAGGTTGTTGTACGCCGTGCCCAGGTTGCGGGCCGCGGTCATGGCCATCATGTTGTGATTGATGACGAGAGACATGGTCTTCCTCCTTGAATGATTGCTGGCATCCTTGCCATAGGGATGCGGCCGTTTCCCCGGGGGACGTTCATGTCCGTGGCCGCATTCCTGCCTTCATCATCAAGGATCGGCAGACGAGGGGGCGATCTTTAGCGGGAGCTCAATTTTTCGGGAGGATCGCGTCGCGGAAGAGCGCGAGAAGGCGCTGCGCCTCGTCGGCCGGAAGCCCGCGGGCACCGGCGATGTCGGGCAGGTTCTCCTCGGCGTCCGAGGGGCGCACGTAGAGCGGCTCCACGGGCCGGGAGGCGTACTCGGCCCTGGCCGCCACGGCGAGCATGGCCGCGGGCGCGGGCGAGTCCAGGCGGGCGGGCAGGACGATCAGGGGGGAGCCCGGGGAGAGGAAGACGTCGGCGTTCTTGCGCAGCCCGCTGCCCAGGGCGTGCACCGGGCCGGGCAGGGCGGAGAGCACCTCGAGGGCGGCCCCGGCCGTGAGCGCGGCCACAGGGCCCAGGGGGTGGAAGGGCGCGCCGCCTTCGTCTGCGAGATCTGCGAGATCGGCGGGATCGGCGGGGGCGGCGGGGGCGGCGGGCCCGTAGAGGCGCAGGTAGACCTGGCCGCGCCGGGCGTAGGTGACCACGGCCAGGGTGGAAATTTCCGTTCCCGATTCCTCGTCGGACCTTGCCGTGCCTCCGGACTCCGGCCAGCGGCGCGGCGCGGCCTCGGCCAGCAGGTCCGGCAGCTCGAGCCCGGCCAGCGGCACGCCAGTCGCGGCCATGACCCCCTCGGCCGTGGACAGGATGACGCGGATGCCGGTGAAGGAGCCGGGGCCGCGCACGCAGGCGATGCCCAAAAGGCGCTGGAAGCCGCCGAGCAGGCGCAGGAGCTGCTGCAGGCAGGGCGCGAGCAGGGCCATGGCCCGTCCGGGAGAGGGCCATTCCTGGGCCGCCTCCAGGACCACGCCCGTCCCCTCCCTTCGTCCGGCCACGATCTGCAGCCTGTCCTCGGCCGCGCCGAGGACCAGCAGCAGGTCGCGCGCGGGCGCCGCCTTGGCGGCCCTAGGCCGGGCCGAAGAACGAGCGGACGATGTCATTGTAGATCGCCAGGGCCATGAGCATGAACAGGAGGAAGAGGCCGATGCGCGTGGTCACGCCCTGCACGCGCGTGCTCACGGGCTTGCCCGAGGCGGCCTCCAGGCCGAAGAACAGGATGTGGCCGCCGTCGAGCACCGGGATCGGCAGCAGGTTGATGAGCCCGAGGTTGACCGAGAGGAAGGCGGCCATCTGCAGCACCGTGGCCAGGCCCTGCTTGGCCGACTCCGCCACCACCTGGGCGATGAAGATGGGCCCGCCGATCTCCTTGGTCGAGACCGCGCCGGTGACGATCTCCCACAGCCCGTGCAGGATCTTGCCGGTGAGCGCGGTGAACTTGCGCCAGGCCAGCACGGGCGCCTCGGCGAAGCCCGCCTCGCGATGCACGGGGCGGAAGCCGTAGCTCACGCCGATCATGGGCCGGGTGACCGTGGAGCCGCTCGGCAGGGTGCGGGTCATGACCCGCGGCGTCAGGTCCACGGCGAAGGTCTTGCCGTCGCGCTCCACGGTCAGGTGGATGGGCGCGTCGGGCTTCTCCTTGATGCGCTCGGTGAGCTCGTCGCCGAACCACAGGGGCTTGTTGTTCACGGCCGTGATCAGGTCCTCGGGGTGGAGCCCGGCCTCGGCCGCCGGGGTGTCCGGATGGACCGTGGTCACGAGGATGTTCAGGGCCTCGTTGTTGCCCGTGGCGATGAGCGCCCAGTAGACCAGGAAGGCGAGCAGGAAGTTGAAGCACGGCCCGGCGGCCACGATGCACATGCGCTGCCAGGCGGGCTTGCGGTTGAAGAACTGGTGGGGCTCGAAGCCCTCGGTGTCGTCGTCGCTCCCGTCCGCGGGGCCTTCGGGATGCTCCTCCGGATGCTCGCCCACCATGCTCACGTAGCCGCCCAGCGGCACGAGGGAGAGGCGGTACTCGGTCTTGCCCGCGCGCAGGCCGAAGAGGCGCGGCCCGAAGCCGAGCGAGAAGACCCGCACGCCCACGCCGAAGACCCGGGCCAGGATGAAGTGGCCGAGCTCGTGGAAGAAGATGAGGCCGCCAAGGACCAGGATCACGGCAAGCGCGTCGCGCACGTCAGACTCCGGAGAGCTCGCGGGCGCGCACGCGCGCCTCGCGGTCGAGTTCGAGCACCGTCTCCAGGTCCGGAACGGTCCGGCCCCGGTGGCGCTCCAGGCATGCCTCGATGAGGCGGGGGATGCCGAGGAAGGACAGGGCGCCCGAGAGGAACAGGGCCACCGCGACCTCGTTGGCGGCGTTCAGCACGATGGGATGGCTCTGCGAGGCCGAGTAGGCCGCGCGGGCCAGGCGCAGGCAGGGGAAGAGCTCCGTGTCGGGCTCCTCGAAGGTCAGGCTGCCCAGGCGCACGAGGTCCACGGGCGTCACGGCCAGGGGCACGCGGTCCGGGAAGCACAGGCAGTAGGCGATGGCCACGCGCATGTCCGGCGGCCCGAGGTGGGCCAGCAGCGACCCGTCCACGTACTCGGCCAGGGAGTGGACGATGCTCTGCGGATGGACCACCGTGGCCACGCGGTGCTCGGGCAGGCCGTAGAGGTGGCAGGCCTCGATGACCTCGAGCCCCTTGTTCATGAGCGTGGCCGAGTCCACGGAGATCTTGGCGCCCATGCTCCAGTTGGGATGCGCCAGGGCCTGCTCCGGGGTGACCTGCTCGAGGAAGGCCTTGTCCCTGCCGCGGAACGGGCCGCCCGAGGCGGTGAGCACGAGGCGGCGCAGCGAGGCGGCCGACTCGAAGCAGAAGGCCTGAAAAAGCGCGTTGTGCTCGGAGTCCACGGGCAGGATGGAGGCGCGGCTTCGGCAGCAGGCCTCGCGGATGAGGTGCCCGGCCAGCACCAGGGATTCCTTGTTGGCCAGGGCCACCATCTTGCCCTCGGCCACGGCCGCGAAGGTCGGCGGCAGGCCCGCGGCGCCCACGATGCTCGAGAGCACCATCTCGGCCTCGGGCAGGGTGGCGGCCTCGACGTAGGCCTCGGGGCCCGCCAGGATGCGCGGCGCGTAGCCCGCGGGCAGCAGCGCGCGCACCTTGTCCGCGGTGTCGCGGTCCAGCACCGCGAGCAGCCCCGGGCGGTGGCGGATGGCCTGGCGCGCCAGGAGCTCGGCATTGCGTCCGGCGGCCAGGGCGACCACCTCGAAGCGTTCGGGATGCTCCTCCACGACGTCCAGGGCCTGGGTGCCGATGGAGCCGGTGCTGCCGAGCACGGCGAGGCTGCGCGGCCTCCTGCACGGGGTGCGCTCCGGGATGGGGGATATGTAGACGCTGTGCACGGAAAAAAACCCCTGGATCAGGATTACGTGAAGAGAGGATACAGGGCGCGCAGCCCCACGTAAACAGGCACGGCCAGGAGCAGGCCGTCTATGCGGTCGAGCACGCCGCCGTGGCCGGGCAGGATGGTGCCGGAATCCTTGACCCCGAGCCAGCGCTTGAGCGCGGACTCGAAGAAGTCGCCGAACTGGGCGGCCAGGTTCAGGACCACGGCCGCGACGGCCAGGGCCGCGAGCGGGGCGCCGGACGCCGCCCGGCCGAAGAGCAGGCAGACGGCCACGCAGGCGGCCATGCCGCCCGCGCTTCCGGCCCAGGTCTTCTTGGGGCTCACCGTGGGCCAGATCTTGGGGCCGCCGATCTGCGAGCCCGCGAAGTAGGCGCCGGTGTCCGAGGCCACGACCGCGAGCAGCACGAAGACGATCTCCGCGGGCCGCATGTACATGAGCAGGGCCAGCGGCAGGGGCACGTAGAGCAGCCCGGCCGTGAGCACGGCGGCGTTGGTGTAGAAGGCGTCGTTCGGCTTCCTGCCGAAGCAGTAGAGGAAGAAGAGGTTGCCGAGCCACAGCCCGGCCGAGAGGACCAGGATGAGGTAGAGGGGGTCGTCGTGGCGGGCGGCCGTGAAGAGCAGCACCGCGCAGGCGGCGCCGATGACCTTCTTGCCGACGCCGGCCCACTCGCGCCAGAACAGTCCGTAGAACTCCGTGAGGCCGAGGAGCGAGATGGCCAGGGCCGCGGCGAAGGTGGCCCAGCCGCCGACCATGAGCACCAGGCCCAGGCCGAGGACGAGCACGGCCGAGGTGGCCACGCGGGCGCGCAGGTTCGGCGCGGCCACTAGCGCGCCTCCGGGCCACGGGTCAGGGGGGGGCGGCTCAGTTCGAGCCGTGCGGCGGCACCGTGGGGCGCTCGCACCGGGCCTGCGCGGTGGAGCCCGGCCCGGCCAGCGGGCGGAAGCACTTCTTGGTGGCCCCGCACACGGGGCAGCGCCAGTCGTCCGGCAGGTCCTCGAACTTCGTGCCCGCGGGAACCTTGCCCTTCCTGTCGCCCTTGTCCGGGTTGTACACGTAGCCGCAATTGACGGTTTGGCACTGATACATCTCTTCAGGAGCAGCCATGTTCGCCTCCCGGTTTGAAGATGGCGGGATCCCTCGCAACTCTAAAGCGCCTGCCCGGGAAGTCAATCGGAGCCCACGGCGTCCGACGTCCGCGCACCCTAGCGGGATTCCGCGGGCGTGGCAAGGCGGGCGGCCGCAAAGGCCGCCTCGTGCGCCTCGGCGTGGTCCTGGCCGAGCGGGCGCACGTATCCGGGAGCGTGTTTTGCCCTGGTCCGATGCCGGTCCGGATGCTAGACAGGAAGCGCCTGTCCTGCAGGCGATTTCGCCGCGCGGACGGCCGCCTGAAGGCGGCCGTCGGGAAATCGTCAGGAATCCGGCCGGACGCCGGACGGGCATGCGGCATGCGTCGGGGAGCTCCCTCGCCGCCCCCCCCGCGACGGGTCGGGACAGTTTTCGGAGAAAAGACCGGGGCGGCACCTTTACAATAACCCCATCTTGTGTATCCATAAGTAGTTGCAAGGAGAAAAAAGTGAGCCCGATAAAGAAGAACGATTCGGACGGCGCGGGAAAATCCAAGGCACCGGCCCGTTCCGGGCGCGCGAAAGGGAAGCCGCCGGTCCCGGCGAAGCGATCCGGCGCGTCCGATTCTCTCGCGACACCTGATTCTCCTGTATCACCCGAAGCCCTCGAATCCTCCGAATTCTCCGAATCCTCCAGCTCTCCCGGCCGCCTCGCGGGGGACGGCACGTCCGGCGAAGCCGGGCGCGAGGAACCCGCGGCAGCCGATCCGGGGCGCCGGGGAGAGAAGCTGCCGGAGGCGGAGGCATCCCGCGCGGAGCGGGAAGACGAGGAGGCCGGGGATGCGCGTGATCCGGCGCAGGCCGCAGGCCTCAAGGCCGGGGGCTTCACCGTGGTCGGCATCGGCGCCTCGGCCGGGGGGCTCAAGGCCCTGGAAGGCTTTTTCCGCAATCTTCCCGAAAAGCTGGACGCGGCCTTCGTGGTCGTCCAGCACCTGGACCCCACGCGATCCTCCCTCATGGACGATATCCTGGCCCGCTACACCAGCCTGCCCGTGGTCACCGCGGAGGACGGGATGATGCTCGAGGCGGGCAAGATATTTCTCAGGCCGCCGGACCACGACGTCGAACTCGAGGGCAGCCGCATCCGCCTCAGGCGGACGGATGGCCTTGCGATCTCGCTGCCCATCGACCGCTTCTTCCGCTCCCTGGCGGCGGAGACGGGGCCCCGGGCCGTGGCCGTGGTCCTGTCCGGCGCGGGCGGCGACGGCTCTCTCGGCGTGCGCGACGTGAACGCGGCCGGAGGCATGATCATGGTCCAGCAGGAGGACCAGGCCGAGTATTCCTCCATGCCGACCCGCGCCATCGACACCGGGCTCGCGGACTTCATCCTTCCCGTGGAGCGGATGGGCCGGGAACTCGCGCGCTACATGGTGCATCCCTATCTGGCAGGGGCCGAAAAGCCCCCTGCGGGCGACGCCAGCCAGGACGAGAGCGCCGTCGAATTCCTGCTGCGCAAGATCCGCTACGCCAAGGGGCACGATTTCGGCGGATACAAGCGCAACACCATCCAGCGCCGCATCTCCCGGCGCATGGCCATGCACCAGATCAACACGATCACGGAGTACATCGGCTACGTGGTCAACCACCCCGAGGAGGTGGAGTCCCTCTTCCGCGACCTGCTGATCAACGTCACCAACTTCTTCCGCGATCCCAAGGCCTGGGAGAGGCTCAAGAAGGAGGTGCTCGTGCCTCTGGTCAAGGAGCGCCGCGACGACGAGGGCATCCGCATATGGGTGGCGGGCTGCGCCACCGGGGAGGAGGCCTACACCCTGGGCATGCTCGTGACCGAGGCCATGGACGAGGCGGACCGCAGGCTCAAGGTCAAGATATTCGCCACGGACATCAACGACCATGCCGTCGACAGGGCCCGCGAGGGCGTCTATCCCGACAACATCGCGGCGGACGTGGGGGCGTCGAGGCTCAGGCGCTTCTTCGTCAAGGGCAAGGGAAGCTACACGGTCAAGACCTTCCTGCGCGAGATGATGATCTTCGCCGTGCACGACCTGGTGCGCGACCCGCCCTTCTCGCGCCTGGACGTCATCACCTGCCGCAATCTGCTCATCTACATGGGCGGCAAGCTGCAGCAGAGGATCATTCCCATGCTGCACTACGCCCTGACCCCGGGGGGCTGCCTCATGCTCGGCACCTCGGAGGGCATCGGCGACTTCGTGGAGCTCTTCAAGCTCGAGGACAAGAAGTGGAAGATATTCCGCGCCCGCAAGGGGACCACGAGCAGCCGCGCGGTGCAGCGTTTCATCGACAAGGACATCTTCGAGCAGGCCCATCGGCGGGATGCGCCGGATGCGCCGGATGCGGCCGACGGCGCGAGCCACGCGCACCGGAGGCAGGGGGGCGCGCCGGAGCACGGGAACGGGGCTGGGGGCGGACAGGTCAACTACCGGCAGATCACCGAAAACGCGCTCCTCGAATACTCCTCGGCCGGGGTCCTGCTGGACTGGCGCGACCAGGTGACCTACTTCCACGGCGATACAGAGCTC
Organism: Desulfovibrio sp. X2; assembly: GCF_000422205.1. Classification (NCBI taxonomy): domain Bacteria; kingdom Pseudomonadati; phylum Thermodesulfobacteriota; class Desulfovibrionia; order Desulfovibrionales; family Desulfovibrionaceae; genus Desulfovibrio; species Desulfovibrio sp. X2. The sequence goes on along the minus strand of NZ_ATHV01000004.1, from coordinate 158,270 downwards.
TATCTCGCCCCGCCCATCGGCGAGGCGACCTTCGACGTCCTGTCCATGGCCCGCGGTACCGTGCACGAGGCCCTGGAAGCGGGCATCCGCGAGGTGCGCCGCAGCGGCCGCCCCTGGAGGAGCGAGGGGCTGTTCGTCCGCCACGGCTGCCAAGCCCGGCGGGTGGATGTGGACATCATGCCTGCCGGTCGGCCCGATGGAGGGCCGGACTATCTGCTGGTCATCTTCAGCGACCGCGCCTGGAGCGGGGAGGAGCCCGACGCCGAGGACGAGGCCGACGCCCGTGTGGCCGCCCTGGAGCGCCAGCTGCACTCCGTGCGCCAGGACCTGCAGGCCACCATCGAGGAGCTGGAGACCTCCAACGAGGAGCTGAAGAGCGCCAACGAGGAGCAGCAGGCCAACAACGAGGAGCTGCAGTCCACCAACGAGGAGCTCGAGACCTCGCGGGAGGAGCTGCAGTCCACCAACGAGGAGCTCGAGCAGGTCAACGTCCAGATCCAGCGCAAGAACGAGGAACTGACCAAGATCAACAACGACATCAAGAACCTCTTCCAGGCCACGGACGTGGGCATCCTCTTCCTGGACGAGAAACTGCACATCAAGCGCTTCACCCCTGCCGTCCGCCAGATCTTCAACCTCACCGAGGAGCGGGACCTGGGCCGCCCCGTGACCGACATCTCCCACCGCCTGGCCTACGACGGCCTGGCCGAGGACGCGCGGGCCGTGCTGGACACGCTGAACGAGAGGGTGAGCGAGGTCAGGACCACTGACGGCATCTGGTTCCGCCTGCGCATCCGGCCCTACCGCACCAGCGAGAACGTCATCGACGGGCTGGTGGTCAGCTTCACGGACGTCACCGAGATCAAGCAGGCCGCCCTGGCCGAGAAGGAGGCCCGGCTCTACGCCGAGGCCGTCACCGAAACCATCGGCACGCCGCTTCTGGTCCTCAGGCCCGACCTGCGCATCCACTCCGCCAACGCCGCCTTCTTCAACACCTTCATGGCCGCGCCGGACAAGACCATCGGCGTCAAGCTCTACAAGCTCAACGGCGGGGATTGGGACATCCCCGAGCTCAGGCGCCTGCTGGAGGATATCATCCCCGGCCGGACCATGCTCGAGAACTACCGCGTGGAAGCGGACTTCCCCCGCCTGGGACACAGGACTTTCCTGCTCAACGCCAGGCAGGTGGAGTACAAGGAGACCGATCCCGCGTTCATTCTGCTGGCGTTCAGGGACATCAGCGAGAAACCGCTCTAGGGGGGAGCCGGAGGAAAGCCGCATGGCGGACAAGAAGGTCTCGAAAGGGAGGGGGGCGGACAGCCTGCGCAAGGCCGCCGAGGAACGGACGAAGAGTTCCCTCGGTGATCTCGAGAAGCGCGTCCCCACGGATGCGCAGGAGCTGATGCACGACCTGCACGTGCACATGGTGGAGCTTGACCTGCAGAATGCCGAGCTGAGCCAGGTGCGCGGCGACCTGGAGGAGGCGCGGCAGCAGTACTGGGAGCTCTTCCAGCACGCCCCGGTGGGCTACATGACCCTGACCCAGGGCAGCTACGTCGGGATGTTCAACGACGAGGCCGCAGTGTTGTTCGGCGCCGGAAAGGAGCGCTTCAAGGGCGCCAGCCTCTATTCCCTGTTGCATGAGGACGACCGCGACGCGCTCTACCTCCTGGTGCGCCGGGCCATCACGGGGATCCCCGCCGAGGCCGAGGTCCGCGTGGAGGGGAAGGACGGGGTGCGCTGGCTGCGCCTGCTGGCCCGGACCCTGCCCAAGAGCCTGCCGCTCCTGCTCACCGCCATCGACATCACTCCGCGCAAGCAGGCCGAGGAGGCGCTCGTGCGCGAGCGCGAGGGCTTCAGGCGCCTGGCCGAGAACTCGCCGGACATGATCTGCCGCAGCGACCTCGCGGGCCGCCACCTCTACGTCAATCCCGCCGCGGCCCGCTTCCTGGGGCAGCTGCCCGAGAACGTGGTGGGGAAGACGTTGCGCGAGCTCGGGCTGCCCGAGGACCTTCGGCGGGTCTGGGAGGAGGCCGTGTCCAGGGCGATCCGTCTGCGCCAGTCGGTCCGCTTCGTCCTCGAACTGCCGCGCACGACGACAAGGCGCACCTACCAGGCCGCGGTGGTCCCGGAGTTCGACAGGCACGGCGCAATCGAGAGCGTGCTGGTCATCGCCCGCGACATCACCGAGATGCAGCTGATGCAGCAGCGCCTGCGCGAGCTGCGCGACCGCGCCCTGGACGCCGCCCTGACCAAGAGCCAGTTCCTGGCCAACATGAGCCACGAGATCAGAACGCCCATGAACGGCATCCTGGGCATGCTGCGCCTGGCCCTCAAGGCCGAGCTGCCGGACAAGGTCAGGAAGCAGCTCGAGCTGGCCGACGAGGCGGGCTACAACCTGCTCGGGATCATCAACGACATCCTGGACATCTCCAAGATCGAGGCCGGGAAGGTGGATCTCGCGTCTCGCGACTTCGACCTGCGGGAGCTGCTGCAGGCCCTGGCCGCGGAGCTCGAGCCGCAGTGCAGGGAGAAGGGGCTCTCCTTCGTCCTCTCGCTGGAGGCCGCCCTGCCTTCAACGGTGCGCGGCGATCCGCTCCGCCTGCGCCAGATCCTTGACAACCTGCTCTCCAACTCCCTCAAGTTCACGCGGCAGGGGGAGGTGCGCCTGAGTGCGGAAGCCATGCCCGAAGAATCCGACGAGGCCGCGATCCACAACGTGCTCTTCCGCGTCGAGGACACCGGCATCGGCATCCCGGCGCATCTGCAGAAGCGCATCTTCGATTCCTTCACCCAGGGCGAGGACGACCTGACCAAGCGCTACAAGGGTACCGGGCTCGGACTGGCCATCTGCAAGCGGCTCGTGAAGCTCTTCGGCGGGCGGATCGACTTCGAGAGCGTCGAGGGCGAAGGCACGGCCTTCCACGTGCTCCTGCCCCTGCAGGCGGCCGGGGAGAACGTCGCGACCTCCTGCAGCAGCAGGCCTCCGCAGGAGCTGGGGCCGCTTCGGCTGCTGCTCGTCGAGGACGAGCGCATCAACCAGCTGTTCATGCTCGACATGCTGCAGGGCGAGGGCCACGAGGTCACGGTGGCCGCCAACGGCGCGGAGGCCGTCTTCGCCCTGGCCGGGGGGCATTTCGACGCCGTGCTCATGGACGTGCAGATGCCGGTCATGGACGGGGCCGAGGCCACGCGCCGGATACGGCGCGGCGAGGCCGGGGACGCGGTTGCCGGGATTCCCGTCATCGGCCTCTCGGCCTACGCCATGAGGGAGGACGAGGAGCGCTTCATGGCCTCGGGCATGGACGCCTACGTCACCAAGCCCGTGGCCTACGGGGATCTCGCGGCCGCCATCGCCGCGGCCTCGGGCGCCGAACTCGGGAGGGGGCGGAACGGTTCCGCTCCCGAGTGCTAGTCCGCGAGGCCGCCCCGCAGGCCGATCCGTCGGTCCGTCCGGCTCTTGCCGGATTTCAGTTGCTTCTCTGCCGGGCTGACCGCTCCAGGCTGCCCGGCAGGGCCTCTGCCGCGGCGCGAAGCCCGCTGTCCTCCCAGAGCGCAGTGCACAGGTCGCAGGGGCCGAGGAAGGTCCGTCGCGGGTCCGCCTCGCCGCGCTTTGCGAGCAGGCCGTAGACGCCCGCCGGACCATGCTCGGCCAGGAGGCCGAGCATGGGGTCGCGGCCCATGCCGTCGAGCAGGGTGGGCAGGGGGACGGCGCGGATGTCGCCGATCAGCCGCGCGTGGCGGCCGAGGTTGCGGCAGGCATGGAGGCGGCCGTCCGCGGTCAGCACCGGAGAGCGGCATATCCTTTCGCAGGGGCCTGCCCAGTGGGCAGCGGGCCGTGCCAGGCGCGACAGGCCGGGCACGGCGGACTCGGCCAGGCGTCCGGCCGAGACCAGGGCCGTGGACTCGACGCGCAGGGCCGGACTGTCCAGCGGCAGGCCGAGGATCATCTCCATCTCCCGGCGGGAGTAGGCCCCCGGCCCGTCGTCCATGACCATGACGGTCACGCACAGGCCGAGATCGAGGGCCGCGCGCACGGCGTGGCGCACGCGCTCCGTGGGGACGTATTCCTCGTGGAACCGGTCCAGGCTCGTTACGTAGGCCGAAAGGCCGAGCCCGGCGAGCGGCTCGAGCGCCGTGCGCGCCGCCTCCGGGGTGCGCGCGAAGAAGCTGTTGCTGCAGAGCTCGGCCGCGAGCCCCAGGCGGTGGGCCACCGCGAGCACGCCGCGCACGAGGCTCGGCAGGAGCATCGGCTCGCCGCCGGTCAGGCGGACGCAGCGCAGCCTGCGGCCGGTGCAGGCCGCCTGCAGGGCCATGGCCGCCAGGTCCAGGGCCATGGTCTCGTCCGCCTCGGGCGAGGCCGAGAGGCCGCAGTGGCGGCAGGCCGCGTTGCAGCTGCGGGTCAGGCAGAGGGTCAGCCCCACGGTCTCCATCATCCCTGCCCTCCGCCCGCGCGGCAGGACGCCGGGGAGGACGTCCCCGCGCCCGGGGTCGGAGGGGCTTCAGGCGGAAGGAGGAAGAGGGGGAGCGCTCTGGGCAGCGTATCGTTCTTGTCGGGTTTCATTGCTCATGGTCCTGGTAAGGGTGAGCAAAGGCCACTCGCCCGGGTACCCTGCAAGAGGTTCCGGTAGGGAAAATACGTAGAAAAAAGCAATAAGCGTGCCTTTTGCTAATATCTCGGCATGGCTGGCGAAATTTTTGTGCGGCAGGCAATAAATGTAAGGAATTCCGTCAATTTCAAGCTCTGAATAGATGAAAAATAGATTTTTGACCGGTAGAGTCGTATTTTGGGGGGGGATGCAAGGCGGGCGGCGGTAACTGCCGTGCGCGCGGCGGCACGGTGTCGCGGATCCGAGGCGGCAGGCCCCCTCCCGGGAGGTTCGGGGCCGGAAGGGATGGAACACCGCGCGCGGCCGCGTCCCGGGGCGTGTGGGACGGACCGCGCGCGGCGTCCGATGATCTACTCCAGATCGTACTGCCGCAGCTTGCGGTAGAGCGTCTTGCGGCTGATGCCCAGCGTCTCCGCCACCTGGCTGCGGTTGCGGTTGCACAGCTGCATGACCTTGTGGATGTGCTGCCGCTCCACGGCCTCCATGGAGAGGAAGTTGCCCGGGGCCTTCTCCTTGCCGAGAAGCTCCATGGGCAGGACCTGCTCCGTGATCCGGCCGTCCTCCGCGAGGATGATGCTGCGCTCGATGACGTTCCTGAGCTCGCGGATGTTGCCGGGCCACTGGTAGTTGATGAGGCAGTTCATGGCCCCTTCGCTCACCGTGCAGGGCGTGCGCATGGCCATGATGCGGCCCAGGAAGTATTCCACCAGGAGGGGGATGTCCTCCTTGCGCTCGCACAGCGGCGGGATGTGGATGTTGAAGACGTTGATGCGGTGCAGCAGCGCCTCGTGGAAGTTGCCGGACTCCACCTCGGACTGCAGGTTCCGGTTGGTGGCGAAGAGGAAGCGCACGTCGGTCTGGCACTCGTCCTTCTCGCCCACGCGGCGGTACGCCTTGCTCTCCAGCACGCGCAGGAGCGAGCCCTGCACGCCCAGCGGCAGCTCGCCGATCTCGTCCAGGAAGAGGGTGCCGCGGTTGGCGAAGGACATGAGGCCGTCCTGGGCCTCGGTGGCGCCGGTGAAGGCCCCCTTGGCGTGGCCGAAGAGCTCGCTGCGCGCCAGCTCTTTTTGCAGCGTGGCGCAGTTCTTGATGATCAGCGGCTTGTCCGCGCGCTCGCTGTGGGCGTGGATGGCCGCGGCCACCACGTCCTTGCCCGTGCCGGACTCGCCGGTGATGAGCACGGGCACGTCCGTGGGCGCCACCTTCTGGATCAGGAACTGGATCTGCTTGATGGCCTCGGAGCGCCCGACCAGCATGGCGGGCCGCTGGCGGCTCTGGGAGTGCTTGAGGGAGCGGTTCTCGCGCTGCAGGCAGACGCGCTGGTAGGCGCGCTCGATGATGATCTCCACCTCGTCGAGGTTGAAGGGCTTGGTCACGTAGTCGTACGCGCCGAGCTTCATGGCCTCCACGGCGCTGTCGATGTCGCCGTGGCCCGAGATGATGATCACCTCCACGTCCGGGATGCGCTGGCGGAACTCGGCCAAAAGCTCGAGGCCGCTCGAGTCCGGCAGGCGCAGGTCGAGGACCACGACCTCGTACTGGGACTTGCGCACCATGTCGCGGGCCTGGCGGCCCGTGCCCGCGCAGTGCACCGCGCGTTCGGGCGTCGTGAGCTCCTTCTTGAAGAGCTTGACTATGGACTGCTCGTCGTCGACGACGAGGACGTTATACTGGCTGTTCACGTTGCTGTTCCGGATTGACGGGGAGTTTGACCACGAAGTGGGACCCGTTTCCCACCTGGCTGCAGACGATGATCTCGCCGCAGTGTTCCTTGACTATGCCGTAGCACGTGGACAGCCCGATGCCGCTGCCCCGGCCGACGTTCTTCGTGGTGAAGAAGGGCTCGAAGAGCTTGCCCATGTTTTCCTGGGGAATGCCGCACCCGGTGTCCTCCACGGCCAGCTGGACCATGTCCTTCCCGGCCTTCATGGTGCGGATGGTGATGCTGCCCTCGCCCCCCGCCTCCTCGACGGCGTCGCGGGCGTTGATGAGCAGGTTCAGCATGACCTGCTTGAGCTGCGATTCGTCGCCGTAGATGAGCGGCAGGGACTCGCAGAGGTCCAGGCGCAGGTTGATCTCGCGATCCTTGATGCGCAGGATGTTGTGCTGCAGGAGCTTCAGCGTGTCGCCCACGACCACGTTCAGGTCCAGCGGACTGAAGGGCGAGGACTTGGGTCGGCTGAAGGTCAGGAGCGCCTGCACGATGCCCTGGCAGCGGCGGCACTCCTTGAGGATGGTCGCGGCGTAGTCCTCGATGTCCTCGAGCCCGGCCACGTCCTTGTTCTCGATCTTGGAGAGGCGGCGCTTGATGCCCTCGGCGAAGCCGGAGATGGAGGTCAGGGGGTTGTTCACCTCGTGGGCCACGCCCGCGGCCAGCAGGCCGATGGTGGCCATCTTCTCGGCCTGGTAGAACTTGGCCTGGTACTCCTTCTCCATGGTCACGTCGCGCTTGAAGATCAGGATGCGCCGCTGCGTCTTGTCCGGGTTCTGGATGGGCGAGGCCACCATCTCGAACTGGCGGTTGCGCTCGCCGATGGTGAAGATGGCCGTCTCGCGGCAGACCGTGTTGGTCAAAAACGAGTGGTGGGCCGGGCATTCCGGGCAGGGGTGGCGCTCGCCGCGGAAGATGTCGTAGCAGAACCGGCCCACGGGGTTCTTCACGCCGAGCAGGCGATGGAAGACGTGGTTCACGGAGATGATGCGCAGGTCCTCGGAGAGGACCATCATGATGTCCGTGATGCCGTCGAGAATGGCCGCGATCTCCTGGCGGCGCTGCTCGGACTCCTTGTTCGAGGCCTTGAGCTCCTTGAGCTTCTGGCGCAGCTCCTTGAAGAAGCCGAGCTTGCAGTGCTCGATGCCGATGAGGTCTTCGAGGGAGGGTTGCAGTTCGGTCGCCATCACCAGGCCCTCTCGCAGATGGCCAGGAAGTCGTCCTTGCCCGCCGTCCGCGGGTTGGTCAGGTTGCAGGCGTCGCCCACCGCGGCCCCGGCCAGCCGCTCGAAGGACGACTGGTCGGGCAGGATGTCGCGCAGCCTCACAGGCACGGCGAGCTCGGTGAAGAACTCCTGCAGCCGCTCGATGCCCTCGAGCGCGGCCACCTCGTCCGGACACTTGCGGTCGCCGATGATGCAGCGGCCGATGGTGCCCATCTTCTCCGGGCAGGCCGGGGTGTTGAAGCGCATGATCTCCGGCAGCAGGACCGGGTGCACCAGGCCGTGCAGCACGTCGAACATGCCGCCCAGCGAGTGGGCCAGGGCATGGGCCGCGCCGAGCCCGGCGTTGGAGAAGGACATGCCCGCGGCCGTCGAGGCGATGGACAGCTGCTCGAGCGCCTCGATGGAGCGGTCCTCCACGGCGCGCATGAGGTTCGGGATGATCAGGTTGATGGCCAGCAGCGCCTGGTGCGTGGTGAAGGGCGAGGCGATGCGCGAGACGTAGGACTCCACCGCGTGGGAGAAGGCGTCGACGGCCGAGGCGATGATCAGCTCCTGGCTCTTGGTGAGCAGGATGAGCGGGTCGATGATCGAGATGTTGGGCACGAGCGAGCGGCTGATGATGGACATCTTGAGCTGGCGCGCCACGTCCGTGATGATGCAGAACTGCGACATGTCCGAGCCGCTGCCCGCCGTGGTCGGCAGGTAGACCATGGGCGGCAGGGGCCGCATGACGCGGTTCGCGCCCTCGTAGTCGTTGATGCGCCCGCCGTTGCCCGCCAGGATGGCGATGCCCTTGGCCGCGTCGATGGGGCTGCCCCCGCCGATGGCGATGATCACGTCGGCCTTGGCCTCGGTGTAGACCTCGAAGCCCTCGTAGACCTGGTAGTCGCGCGGGTTGGAGTTGACCTCGTTGAAGTAGACCCACTCCACGCTGTTCTCGCGCAGGATGTCCATGACGCGCTCGACCCAGCCCGAGCGCTCGACGCCGGTGTCGCTGATCAGCAGGACGCGCTTGGCGCCCAGCCGCTTGGCGCACTGCGCCACGTGGATGATGCTGCCCCGCCCGAAGATGATCTCGGGGATGGCGAACTTTGTTGCTTGCATTCTGCGGTGTTCCTCACGCCCTGCGGCGGCGTGCCGGGCCCGAGGCTCCCCCCAGTCCGCGCACTCCGATCCGTCCGTCGGGATATTCAGTTATATTCTCTGCATACCCCATCTCGCCGAGGAAGAACAAGGCCTTGTGCAGGAGCGTTCCCAGCGGCTGCCTCCCCGGGGAGGGACGGCCGCACAGCCGCAGAAGCTCCTCCTCGTCGAGGGTGTATTCGTCCTTCAGGGTCCAGATAAGACCGAGCAGCCATTTGGCCAGGGGGCGGGGGCCGAGGCGCAGCCGATCGTGGATGAAGACCAGGGGGCTCGGCATCGCGGCCACGGCCGCCACGACCTCGGGATTGACCTCCACCTGGCAGATGTCGCGCTCCTGGTCGATGACCACGGTGGACAGAAGCTGGGTGTAGGTCTTCACGGACTGTCCGCACAGGGAGAGGCGGCCGTGCTCGATGCGCAGGAGGCTCGCGGCCAGACGGTCGCGCGAGCGTCCCGAGACGCGCCTGCCCAAACGGTGCAGGAAGTCGGGCACCGCGAAGCGCACCGCGCTGCCCGGGCGCTGGCGTTCGATCGCCATCTCCACGCAGCCGAGCAGCACGTCGAGGTCGTCCTGGTCCAGCCGTTCTCCGGTGAAGAGCAGCTCCCAGGCGTCCTCGAGCGTGGCCAGCGTGGTGCTGCCCCCGGCGCGCTGGCGGCGGAAGCGCTGCGCGGCGAAGAGCGGCGAGGCGAGGTACGGACCGGGGCAGCGGAGCATGCCGCCCGGGCCGGAGGCCTGGGGGCGGGCCGGGGAGGTATGGCTGCCGTAGCTGAGCAGATCCAGAGCGTCCGGAATTCTGTAGTCGAAGAACATGCAGGCCCTCCGTGGTTCGGGGCGGCTCTTCGGGACCGGGCCGCCTCGCCGGCCGGGCCGCGCCTCGCGGGGAGGCGCGACCATGGCGACTGCCGGGCACGCGCGGTCAAGGCCGCGCACGTCGTCGCGCATCGCCGCGCGCGGGCCGAGGCCTCTGCGCCCGGCAGGCGCGCCGCTCAGGCGGCGGTGCGCTTGAGCATTTCACCGAGCTGGCGCAGGTGCAGGCGCTCCTCCGCCGCGCAGCGCTTCACGGCCTCGCGCTGCTTTTCGGGCACGAGCTCGGCCATCTCCATGAAGAAGAGCAGCGAGTCCTTCTCGAAGCTCATGGCCATGCGCAGGGCCTCCTCGAGGCTCTTGCACTGTCCGGCCATGTCGTAGCCCTGGGGCCGGGAGAAGAGGGCGTGGGAGTCGAGCAGCGCCTGGACGTAGTCCATGTATTCCTCGTTGCTGCTCCAGGCGGGCAGCTCCACCGGGCCGAGCTGGTCGGCGATGCCCTGGAAGATGCCCTCGTGGCGGGACTCCTCGGTGGCGAAGTACTCGAAGAAGCGCTTGACCTCCTCGTTGTCCGCCGCCCGGGCGAGCGCCTTGTAGAACTCCTGTCCCCGCCGCTCCATTTCCACGGCAGTCGCCGCGATCTCCGCAGCCTTGAAGAATTCGGCCATATCGTCCGTCCTTTCGGGCTCTACAGTTCGTTGGGCAGGTCGCGCAGTTCGGCGTAGGTGAAGACCGGGCCGTCCACGCAGACGTACTTGGTGCCGATGTTGCAGCGGCCGCACAGGCCCACGCCGCACTTCATGCGCTTCTCGAGCGTGGTGTAGATCTGCTCGTCGGCGTAGCCGAGCTTCTTCAGCGCCTGCAGCGTGAACTTGATCATGATCGGCGGGCCGCAGGTGATGGCCACGGCGTTCTCGGGCGAGGGCTCCATCTCGAGCAGCACGTTGGGGATGAGCCCCACGCGGTGCTCCCAGCCCGCGGCCTCGCGGTCGATGGTCAGGACCGTCTCCATGTCGTCGCGGCCCATCCACTCGGGGAGGTCGGCCTTGAAGGCCATGTCCTCGGGGCTGCGCGCGCCGTAGAGCAGCCTGATCTTGCCGTAGTCCTTGCGGTTGTCGAGCATGAAGAGGAGCAGGGTGCGCAGCGGCGCCATGCCGATGCCGCCGCCCACGAAGACGATGTCCTTGCCCTTCATGTCCTCGTACGGGAAGTGGTTGCCCAGGGGGGCGCGCACGCCGACCTTGTCCCCGGCCACGAGGCCGTGCAGGCGGGTGGTCACCTCGCCCGAGCGCATGACGCTGAACTGCAGGTAGTCCATGCGCGTGGGCGAGGAGTTGATGACGAAGGTGGATTCGCCCGTGCCGAACGCCGAGAGCTGGCCCACCTGGCCGGGCTGGAAGGTGAAGGCCTTCATCTTGGCCTCGTCGTCCAGGCGCAGCCGGAAGGTCTTGATGGTCGGGGTCTCCTGGACCGTCTCCAGGATGGTCGCCATCTCGGGCAGATAAGGATTGGACAGGCTGGTCATTACACTGCCTCCTCGGCGGCCTTCTCGGCCTTGGTCGCGGCCCTGGCGATGGCCGCGAGCACGATCTCGCGGATGTCCACGCTCACCGGGCAGCTCTTGATGCACCGTCCGCAGCCGCAGCAGGCGATGGCTCCGCCGTGCAGCGCCGGGTAGTAGCTGAACTTGTGCCCCACGCGGTTCTTCAGGCGGTGCGCCTTGGTCGGCCTCGGGTTGTGGCCGCTGGCCTCCAGCGTGAACTGGAAGGACATGCAGTTGTCCCAGGAGCGGATCCTGCGCCCGGAAAGGCCCTTGGCCTCGTCCGTGATGTTGAAGCAGTAGCAGGTCGGGCAGAGGTAAGTGCAGGCGCCGCAGCTGATGCACTTGGCCGACATGTCCTGCCAGAACTCCAGGTCGTCGAAGACGTCCATGAGGCTCTGCGTGGAGGCGGCGAGGTCCGGGGCCGGGGAGCGCTTCTCGAGCTCCTCGCGCGCCTTCGCGCGCACGGCCTCGGCCTCGGCCACGCGGTCGTCGCCCGGGACCAGCACGGAGTTGCGCACCAGCGCCTCGCCCCGCTCGGTCACGGGCTCCACGAGGTAGCCGCCCTCCACCGGGGTGAGCAGCATGTCCGAGCCAGAGGCGTCGTCCGGGCCGGAGCCGACCCAGTTGCAGAAGCAGGTGTTGCCGGACTCGCCGCAGGCCATGGTCACGAACAGGGTGTTCTGCCTGCGCGCGGCGTAGTACGGATCGGTCAGCTTGTCCGTGGAGTAGACGCGGTCGTAGGTCAGGAAGCCCCGCACGCCGCAGGGCCGCGCGCCGAACACGAGGCGGCGGTGCCGGGGCATGGTCACCTCGAGCTGCACGTCCACCTTGCCCGGATCCTCGGGGTCCTTCACGCGCGAGTAGCGCAGAAGCTCCTGCTCGGCCGGGAAGACCGCGCTTTTCGGCGGGCAGGTGGCGTCGCGGGTGAAGACCGCGGATGCGGTCATCTCCTCGGCCTTCTCGGGGTCGAGGGGGGAGAAGACCACGGCGTCGCCGCGGGCCTGGGGAAGCAGCACGATATGGTCGCCCGCCAGCTCCTTGAGCCAGGCGGCGAGCTTGTCCTTGGGAAGAAACGCGGCAGTGCCCATTACCACCTCCGCTCCTTGATGTTGGCTTCTTCCACCTGGAAGGTGGAGAGCGGAGGCGTCGCCTTGGCGTCGAGCCCCGCCTGGTAGTCGAAGAGCTCCCGGATCACCCGGTCCATCTTGCGGCGCAGCGCCAGGATGGGGATGTCCACGGGGCAGGCCCGCTGGCATTCGCCGCACTGGATGCAGCGCCCGGCCAGGTGCATGGTGTGGATCAGCTGGAACATCAGCTTCTCGCGGGGCGTATCCTCCTGCGTCAGCCAGTGCGGGTCGCGGCTCTGGGCGATGCAGTGGTCGCGGCACACGCACATGGGGCAGGCGTTGCGGCAGGCGTAGCAGCGGATGCAGCGTTCCATCTGCTTGGCCCAGTAGGTCATGAGCTCGGCCGGGGCCATGGCTTCCAGCATGGCCAGCTCGTCGCCGCCGAGGTCCGCGCCGGTGGAGGGCGGCAGGGGGTCGCCCTCGAAATGGTCGGGCTCGATGGCGTTGTGGAACTGGCAGACCAGGCACTTGTCCGCGGCGATCTCGTCGCGCGGCATGCTGACCTCGCCCTCGGGGGTGGTGGCCACGAGGGCGGCGTCGTCGATGGTGACGCCGCTCACGCGCTCGAGGTCGCCCACCTTGCGCCGGATTTTGGTCAGGTCGACCACGCCGGAGCAGGGCATGCCGAAGAGGACCAGATTCTCACGCTCGACGAGGTTCTCCTGGAGAAGCTCGATCACGCCGCGGCTGTCGCAGCCCTTGAGCACGATGCCCACCTTCTTGCCCTTGAGGCTCGGCAGGTAGGTGCTCAGGTTGTGCACGCACAGCGGGTTCCAGATGAGCCTGTCCACGTCCTCGGGGGTGCGCATGAACAGCGGTGTGGCGTGCAGGGAATCGAAGCCCTGCTGCCAGCCGATCACGTAGTCGAGGTCGGGCAGCGCCTGTTTGATCTTTTCCTTGAGGGCGTCAAATGGCGACACTGGAGCCTCCCTTGTCTTGCGCGGTCTCGCCGCAGGCCCCGAAGATGGCGTTGGCCGGAGAGGGGCCGAGGGCGTGCACCTGTTCGGTGAAGCGCTGCACCACCTGCTGCCAGCGCTGGCCCTCGGAGGCCGAGACCCAGGTGTACTCGAAGCGGCCGGGCTCCACGCCGATGATGGGCAGGAAGCGCTTCAGCGCCTCGAGCCTGCGGCGGGCGAGCAGGTTGCCGCTCGTGTAGTGGCAGTCGCGGGGGTGGCAGCCGGAGACCAGCACGCCGTCCGCGCCGGACAGCAGCGTCTTGACGATGAACAGGGGGTCGATGCGGCCCGAGCAGGGCACGCGGATGATCCGCAGGTCCGTGGGCTGCGTGAAGCGGCCCACGCCGGCGGTGTCGGCCCCGCCGTAGGAGCACCAGTTGCAGAGGAAGCCGACGATGCGCAGCTCCTTGCCGGCTAAGATTGGCATAACGCGTTCACCTCCGCGAGGATCTGGTTGTCGGTGAAGTGCGAGAGCTGGATCGCGCCCTGCGGACAGGTCGAGGTGCAGATGCCGCAGCCCTGGCAGACGGTCTCGATGACCTCGGCCTTGGGCTCGCCGCGGAAGTCCACGCTCTTGATCGCGCCGAAGGGGCAGGTGGCGATGCATTTGCCGCAGCCCACGCAGCGCTTGATGTCCACCTGGGAGATCTGCGGGTCGCTCTCGAGCTTGTCCTTGGAGAAGAGGCCGAGGACCTTGGAGGCGGCGGCGCTGCCCTGGCCCACCGAGGACGGGATGTCCTTGGGCCCCTGGCAGGATCCGGCCAGGTAGACGCCCGCGGTGTTGGTCTCCACCGGGCGCAGCTTGACGTGGCTCTCCATGAAGAAGCCGTACTTGTCGTACGAGATGCGCAGCTTCTCGGCGAGCTGGGGCGAGCCCTTGGCCGCCTCGGCGCCCACCGCGAGGACCACGAGGTCGGCCTCGACCTCGACCTGCTGGCCGAGCAGCGTGTCCACGCCGCGCACCACCAGCACGTCGCCGCCTTCCTTCTTCTTGGGGTAGATCATGGACACGCGGCCGCGCACGTAGCGGGCCCCGTACTCCTCCATGGCCCGGCGGGTGAACTCGTCGTAGAGCTTCCCCGGGGCGCGGATGTCCATGTAGAAGACGTAGGACTGGGACTCGGGCAGGTGGTCCTTGGTCAGGATGGCCTGCTTGGCCGTGTACATGCAGCAGAAGCCCGTGCAGTAGGGCCGGTCCACGGACTTGTCGCGCGAGCCCACGCACTGGATGAAGACGATGTTCTTCGGCTCCTTGCCGTCCGAGGGGCGCTTGATGTGTCCGCCCGTGGGGCCGGAGGCCGAGAGCAGGCGCTCGTACTGCAGCGAGGTGATGACGTCCGGATAGCGGCCGCCGCCGTACTCGCCGTACTTGGTGTAGTCGAAGAGGTCGTAGCCCGTGGCGGCCACGATGGCGCCGACCTTCTCGGTCACGATCTCGTCTTCCATGTCGTAGCGGATGGCGCCGCTCGGGCAGACCTTGGCGCACACGCCGCACTTGCCCTTGATGAACTGGCGGCAGAACTTGGGATCGATGACCGCCTTCTTGGGAATGGCCTGGGGGAAGGGGATGTTGATGGCCGTGGTCTGGCCCACGCCCTCGTTGAAGGCGTCGTGCGACTTCTTGCTCGGGCACTTCTCCATGCACAGGCCGCAGCCGGTGCACAGGCTCCAGTCGACGTAGGCCGCCTTCTTGCGGATCTTGACCTCGAAGTTGCCCACGTAGCCGCCGATCTCCTCGATTTCGGAGTAGGCGTAGAGCGAGATCTTGTCGTTCTGGGAGACGTCCACCATCTTCGGCCCGAGGATGCAGCTCGAGCAGTCGACCGTGGGGAAGGTCTTGTCCAGCTTGGCCATCTTGCCGCCGATGGTCGAGCTCTTCTCGACCAGGACGACGTCGAGGCCGCCCTCGGCGCAGTCGAGCGCGGCCTGGATGCCGGCCACGCCGCCGCCGATGACCAGCACGCGCTTGGTCACCTCGAAGCTCTTGGGGAAGAGCGCGCGGTCCTGGCGCAGCTTCTCCACGGCCAGGCGCACGAGCTCGGCGGCCTTGTTGGTGTTGGCCTCGCGGTTCTTGCCGATCCAGGAGACGTGCTCACGGATGTTGGCCATCTCGAGCATGTAGCGGTTGAGCCCGGCTCGCTCCACGGCGCGGCGGAAGGTCGGCTCGTGCATGCGCGGGCTGCAGGAGGCCACGACCACGCCGTCCAGCCCCTTGCCGCGCACGGTATCGATGATCGCGTCCTGTCCCGGTTCGGAACACGCGTACATGACGTCCGTGGCGAAGGCCACGTCCGGATAGCTCCTGGCTGCCTCGGCCACCGCGGCGGTGTCCACCGTGGCCTCGATGTTGCTGCCGCAATGGCAGACGAAAACGCCTATCTTCATGCTTTTCTCCCGTCCGTTCTCAGTCGTTTGCCGCCTTGGCGGGTTTGTTGAGAGCGGCTCGCAGAATAGCTCTAGGGTCCACACAGAGTTTGTCCAGCCCGAGCTGCCGTTCCGGCAGTCCCAGGGCCAGGCCCATGAGCTGGGTGTAGTAGAGTACCGGCATGTGGTAGTGCGTGCCGTTCGCCTGGTTGATCTGCTCCTGGCGCAGGTCCAGGTTCATCTGGCACAGCGGGCAGGCCGCCACGATCACGTCCGCGCCGAGCCCCGCGGCCGCGCCCAGGAGCTTGCCCGAGAGCTTGGCCACGATGTCCTTCCTGGCCACGCCGTAGGAGGCGCCGCAGCACTCCACCTTGAGCGGGAAGGGCAGGACCTCCGCGCCGAGCGCGGCGAGGATGTCGTCCAGCGCCATGGGGTTCTCCGGATCGTCGAACTCCATGACCTCGGGCGGGCGGTTCATGATGCAGCCGTAGTACGGCGCCACCTTGAGCCCGGAGAGCGGCTTCACCACCCGCTTCGCCAGCTCTTCCGCGCCCAGGTCCTCGACCAGCACCTGGAGCACCGACTTGGTGTCCACGGTGTTGTCGTACGGCGCGTCGAGCAGGGCGTTGACCTTCTCCTTGAACGCCTCCTTGGCCATGCGGTGGCTCGCGGTGCGCAGGTTGGTCAGGCAGCTCGGGCAGGGGGTCACGGCCGTCTTCTGGCCCATGGACTCGATCTTGGCCAGGTTGCGGGCGGAGAGCGCCGCGCTCAGCACGTGGTCCACGGTGTGGGCCGGCGTGGAGCCGCAGCAGCTCCAGTCCTCGATGTCGATGAGGGTGATGCCCAGGGCCTTGCATACGGCCCGGGTGCTCTGGTCGTACTCCTTGGACGTGCCCATTCCCGAGCAGCCGGGGTAGTAGGCGTAGGACAGCGCTTGGCTCATGATCTGCTCCTGGCCTGGTAGCGTTCGAAAATTTTGCGCACCTCGTCCTTGCCCTGGATGTCGTGCGGCGTGAACGGGAGCTTGCCCTTGGGCAGCATGCGCGGGGCCAGGTCCACGTCGGTCCAGAAACGGCCCGTGCGCGTCACGAAGGCGGCCACGAGTCCCATCTCGAAGACCCTGCCATGCTTGCGCATGGAATCGAGGAAGCAGTCCCAGAAGGTCTTCACGCCCTTTTCGGTGGCGTAGCCTTCACGGCGGGCCATGTGGCGCATCACGTCCATGACGCGGGCCACGTCGATGTTGTTGGGGCAGCGCGTGGTGCAGCTCTCGCAGGTGGCGCACAGCCAGAGCGAGCGGGCGCTGAGCGCCTGCCGCTTCCGGCCCGCCTGGACGAGGCGCATCATCTGGCTCACGGGGATGTCGTAGACGAAGGTGTACGGACAGCCGGCCGTGCAGTTACCGCACTGGTAGCACAGGGCCAGGTTCTGTTCGCTCTCTTCCTGGACCTTGGCCACGAAATCCGCGTCGTAGGCCTCGTGCAAGTTGATCGTTTGCATCGCTTGGTTCGCCGTCTGTTTGGGGTTTTCAAGGACGCCGGCCCGGGGAGGCGGTCGGCGCATCTCCTCGGGCCGGCGGGGAGGCGGCGCACCGCCTCCCGGGGGTATGAGCTTACATGGCGGCCTTGTAAATGGCGACCACGTCGGCATCCTTGGGGCACCGCGGGTTGGTGAAGCCGCAGGCGTCCTTCTGGGCGTTCTTGGTCATGGTCTCGATGTCCTTCTCCTGGACATTCTTGCCGTAGCGCTTGCCGAGCTCGACGAGGCCGGCCGGGATGCCGACGTCGGCGGACAGCTGCTTGATGGCGTCGAGGCAGACCTCGGCGGCCGCGCGCTTGGACATGCCCTTGATGTTCTCGCCCATGATCTGGGCCATCTTGGCGAAGCGCTCAACGCGGGCGATGAGGTTGAACTTCTCGACGTGCGGCAGCAGGATGGCGTTGCACTCGCCGTGCGGCAGGTCGTAGAAGCCGCCCAGCTGGTGGGCCATGGCGTGCACGTGGCCGAGGCTGGCGTTGTTGAAGGCCATGCCGGCCAGGTACTGGGCGAAGCACATGCCCTCGCGCGCCTCGATGTCGGCGCCGTTGGCCACGGCCTTGCGCAGGTACTTGAAGATCAGCTCGATGGACTTCTCGGCGCAGGCGTCCGTCATCGGCGTGGCGATGGTGGACACGTAGGCCTCGACGGCGTGCGTCAGGGCGTCCATGCCGGTGGCGGCGGTCAGCGCCGGGGGCATGCCGACCATCAGGACGGGATCGTCGATGGCGATGTTCGGGGTCACGCGCCAGTCGACGATGGCCATCTTCACGTGGCGGGAGAGGTCCGTGATGATGCAGAAGCGGGTCATCTCGGAGGCGGTGCCGGCCGTGGTGTTCACGGCGAGGTACGGGGGCAGGGGCTTGGTGGACTTGTCCACGCCCTCGTAGTCATGGATCTTGCCGCCGTTGGACACGACGAGGCCGATGCCCTTGCCGCAGTCGTGCGAAGAACCGCCGCCCAGGGTGATCAGGCTGTCGCACTTGTTCTTCTTGTAGACTTCGACGCCGGCATGGACGTTCTCGTCGGTCGGGTTCGGGATGGTGTCGCTGTACACCTGGTACTTCATCTTGGCGGCGTCGAGCAGATCGGTGATCTGTTTCAGGATGCCGCTCTTCACGATGCCCTGGTCGGTGACGATGAGCGGCTTGCTGCCGCCCAGCGCCGTGATCTTCTCCGGAATCGCTTTGGAAGCGCCGATGCCGATCAGGGTAACGCTGGGAATGAAGAACCCGTAAACTTCTTCTCTGACTGCCATGTCCGCCATCTCCTTGGGGTAGAAGTTAGTGGAGGGGGTGGGCCCTCCGTCCGGTTGCCCCCCAAGAAGGCAACTTCCGGGCCAAACAAAAAAGTCTGTAAAATCAGCAGGCTGATTTTTTTCGATATTTCAAAGTGTCCCTCGCTGAGTCTTTCGACCTCGCAAAGGGGGGATTTTCGTCCTCCGAATGCCTTCGCAGCGGTTTCTTCTGCTGAATAAAAATCAATGAATCAGGTGTGCTGAGGCATGATGGGACAAAAAGATACACTTTTGCCGAGGGAAGGGACAAGAGGACACACTCGAATTTTTTCCATTGCGCTGCAGCGATCTCTCAGGGGTACAGGGTCAAATTGACCCAATCAAGCCTTTTTTCTGGCGCATTTTGACCGTTGATATCTAACCATCTGAAATGACTTTTCAAAGGTTATGCCTTGCGGGGCATATGCCAGATCGGGCAGTATGGGGGGGGTAAATTTGTCTTTGCCGCGCGGGCGGAAAATTTCAAGTGTTTTCTAATGCATCACATTTATTTGTTTTTTTTCGTGGCGCAGTCTTTGCTCTTTTGCTCGGCGTCGCACCGACCGTGGGCCTTCGGCCCGGCCGGTGAAAGCGCCCCGCGCGGACAAACCACCAAAGGAGCACACATGCAACCGTCCAAGGGAATGACGGCCATCCCCGTCCAGGACGCCGTTGGCACCGTGCTGTGTCACGACATCACCCGCATCGTTCCCGGAGAGAGCAAGGGCGCGGCCTTCCGCAAGGGCCACGTCATCACCGGAGACGACGTGGAGGCCCTGCTCAAGCTCGGCAAGGAGCACATCTACGTCTTCGCGCCCGGCCAGGGGCTGGTGCACGAGGACGACGCCGCCATGCGCATCGCCCGGGCCGCCGTCGGCCAGGGGCTGCGCTTCTCCGCGCCCTGCGAGGGGCGCGTCAACATGATCGCGGACGTGCACGGGCTGCTCAGCGTGAACGTCGACGCCCTGCGCCGGATCAACAGCATCGACGAGATGGCCTTCGCCTCCCTGCACACCCGGCAGGAGGTCGAGCCGGGGCGTCCCGTTGCGGGCGCGCGCGTCATCCCCCTCATGGTCGAGGAGGACAAAATGCGCCAGGTCGAAGCCCTGTGCGCCGCGGCCGGACCCGTCATCCAGGTCAAGCCCTTCCGCTCCCTGCGGGTCGGAATGGTGACGACCGGCAGCGAGGTCTACCACGGCCGCATCAAGGACAAGTTCGGCCCGGTGCTGAAAAGGAAGTTCGAGCATCTCGGCAGCCGCATCCTCCGCCAGATCATCGTCTCGGACGACGTGGCCATGACCGTCTCCGCCATCCACCAGCTCCTGGTCGAGGGCGCGCAGATGATCGTGGTCACCGGCGGCATGTCCGTGGACCCGGACGACCAGACGCCCACCTCCATCCGCGAGGCGGGCGGCAAGCTCACGGCCTACGGCGCTCCGGTCCTGCCCGGCGCCATGTTCCTGCTGGCCCACATCGGAACCGTGCCCGTGCTCGGTCTGCCGGGCTGCGTCATGTACCACAAGGCCAGCATCTTCGATCTCGTGGTGCCCCGCCTCCTGGCCGGGGAAGAGGTGACCCGCGAGGACCTTGCGGGCCTCGGACACGGCGGCTTCTGCGCCGCCTGCCCCGAGTGCCGCTACCCCGTCTGCCCCTTCGGAAAGGGAAGCTGACCGGTTTTCAGAGGACGTACGAGGTGTGTCACATCCTGCCGCAGGATGGAGTGTAACTTCAATACCATATGGAGAGAGCCGAATGATCAAGAAGACATTCACCGTCAACGGGGCCGTGCGGACGCTGGCCGTCAACCCGGAGGACACCCTGGCCGACGTGCTGCGCGAGCAGCTCATGCTGACCGGCACCAAGGTGGGTTGCGGTCAGGGCCAGTGCGGCGCCTGTAACGTCATCATGGACGGCAAGCTGGTCCGCTCCTGCATCACCAAGATGAAGCGCGTGCCCGAGAACGCCGAGATCCACACCATCGAGGGGCTCGGCACCGCCGACCACCTGCACCCCCTGCAGCTCTCCTGGATGGTCCACGGCGGCGCCCAGTGCGGCTTCTGCTCGCCGGGCTTCATCGTCTCCGCCAAGGCGCTGCTCGATTCCAACCCCAAGCCGAGCCGCGACGACGTGCGCGAGTGGTTCCAGAAGAACCGCAACGCCTGCCGCTGCACCGGCTACCAGCCCCTGGTGGACGCCGTCATGGACGCCGCCAAGGTGCTGCGCGGCGAGCTCTCCATGAAGGACCTCGCCTTCAAGCTGCCCAAGGACGGCCGCATCTGGGGCTCCGAGTACCCCCGCCCGAGCGCCGTGGCCAAGGTCACCGGCGCCTGGGACTTCGGCGCCGACCTGGGCGTCAAGATGCCGAAAGACACCCTGCACCTGGCCCTGGTCCAGGCCGAGGTCTCCCACGCCAACCTGAAGGGCATCGACGCCTCCGAGGCCCTGAAGATGCCCGGCGTGCACAGCGTGCTCACGCACAAGGACGTCAAGGGCAAGAACCGCATCACCGGCCTCATCACCTTCCCGACCAACAAGGGTGACGGCTGGGATCGTCCCATCCTCTGCGACGAGAAGATCTTCCAGTACGGCGACGCCATCGCCATCGTCTGCGCGGATTCCGAGAAGAACGCCCGCGCCGCCGCCGCCAAGGTCAAGGTGGACCTCGAGCAGCTGCCCGAGTACATGAGCGCGCCCGCGGCCATGGCCGAGGACGCCATCGAGATCCATCCCGGCACGCCCAACGTCTACTACATCCAGAAGATCGCCAAGGGCCCGGAGACCGCGCCCATCTTCGAGAAGGCGGACGTGGTGGTGGAGGACGACTTCTACGTCGGCCGCCAGCCGCACCTGCCCATCGAGCCGGACGTCGGCTTCGCCTACCTCGACGAGGACGGCAAGCTCAACATCCACTCCAAGTCCATCGGCCTGCACCTGCACCTGTACATGATCGCCCCGGGCCTCGGCGTCGAGCCCGAGAAGATGGTCATGGTCCAGAACCCCACGGGCGGCACCTTCGGCTACAAGTTCAGCCCGACCATGGAGGCCCTGCTCGGCGTGGCCGCCCTGGCCACCGGCCGCCCCGTGCACCTGCGCTACAACTACCAGCAGCAGCAGGCCTACACCGGCAAGCGCTCGCCCTTCATCACCAACCTGCGCTTCGCCGCCAAGAAGGACGGCACGCTGCTGGCCCTGGAGAGCGACTGGACCGTCGACCACGGCCCCTACTCCGAGTTCGGCGACCTGCTGACGCTTCGCGGCGCCCAGTTCATCGGCGCGGGCTACAACTTCCCGAGCATCCGCGGCGAGGGCCGCACCGTCTGCACCAACCACGCCTGGGGCGCGGCCTTCCGCGGCTACGGCGCGCCGGAGAGCGAGTTCCCCTCCGAGGTGCTCATGGACGAACTGGCCGAGAAGCTGGGCATGGACCCGCTCGAGCTGCGCTACAAGAACTGCTACCGCAAGGGCGCGACCACGCCCACGGGCCAGGACCCCGAGGTCTACAGCCTGCCCGAGATGATCGAGATCCTGCGGCCCAAGTACAAGGCCGCCCAGGAGAAGGCCAAGAAGGAGTCCACCGCCGCGATCAAGAAGGGCGTGGGCGTGGCCATCGGCGTGTACGGCTCCGGCCTTGACGGCCCGGACACCTCCGAGGCCGACGCCGAGCTGAACGCCGACGGCACCGTGACCATCTTCGACTGCTGGGAAGACCACGGCCAGGGCGCCGACGCCGGTACCCTCGGCGTGGCCCACGAGGCCCTGCTGCCCCTGGGCCTCGCGCCCGAGCAGATCAGGCTGGTCATGAACGACACCAGCAAGGCCCCGAACTCCGGCCCGGCGGGCGGCAGCCGCTCCCAGGTCGTCACGGGCCAGGCCATCAAGAACGCCTGCGAGAAGCTGCTCGACGCCATGCGCAAGCCGGGCGGCGGCTACCGCACCTACGACGAGATGGTCGCCGAGAAGATCCCCACCAGGGTCAACGGCAAGTGGACCGCCCCGGCCAAGGACTGCGACGCCAACGGCCAGGGCAGCCCGTTCTGCTGCTACATGTACGGCGTGTACCTCATGGAGGTCGCCGTGGAGACCGCGACCGGCAAGGTCCAGGTCGAGGGCTGCACCATCGTGGCCGACGTCGGCAAGGTGAACAACAAGCTGGTCGTCGACGGCCAGATCTACGGCGGCCTGGCCCAGGGCATCGGCCTGGCGCTGACCGAGGACTACGAGGATCTGAAGAAGCACTCGACCCTCGCGGGCGCGGGCTTCCCGTACATCAAGCAGATCCCGGACAACATGGAGATCATCTACGTGGAGACCCCGCGGCCCGACGGTCCGTTCGGCGCCTCCGGCGTGGGCGAGATGCCCCTGGCCGCCCCCCACGCCGCCGTGATCAACGGCATCTACAATGCCTGCGGCGTGCGCATCACGCACCTCCCGGCCCTGCCCGAGAAGGTCCTCGCCGGACTGAAGGGGTAGTCCCGGAACACAGGACATAACTGTCCACCTCCAGCACCTTGTGGGGTGGGCGCGCGAAAGCGTGCCCACCCCACGCATTTTGGGGGAGGGGGCCCCCCTCGGGATTCCGCTGCAAGGGAGGGCTCCTCGCCCTCCCTTGACCCTCCCCGGCAGGAAGGGGCTCCTCGCCCCTCCCTGCACCCACCCTCGCAAGGGCCACTGGCCCTTGCCCCCCCTTCGCCCGCGATACGCCGGGCAATGGACATGGGCGGTCCGGGCGTGGAGGGGCACGGATGGAGCAGGGCGGTCGAGCGCCGTGGAATGGCCGTGAAGATCGGGCCGGATTTTTCTTCTCCCGCCGTTTCCGGCGGGAGAAGAAAAATCCGGCCCGCACCATCTCCTTTGCCAGCATCCATGCCCGCAAGCGCCCCTGAAGGCTCTCGGCAAAGGAGAGGGAAGAGGCTCACGACAAGCTGTCGGTCCACGGGCACACTCATTCCTGGGGCTTGCCACGCCCAGGTTTCGTTTGCCCGGCCTGACCGGGCGCCGTGCGCGCAGGAGTCGAGGCAGCGCCTCGCGCGGGGTGGGTCCAGGGCGGGGGCGCGCAGCCCCCGCCCTGGCCGCCGGAGGCTATTCGGCCTCGGCGAGCCGTTCGAGGTCGTCCAGGGGGATGCAGTCGATGCCCATGGCGAGCATGTCGCGGACGTTGGCCTGGGCGACGTCTGGGGCCTGGGCGGAGCAGGCGTCGGTGACGACGATGGTGTGGTAGTCGCGGGCCATGGCGTCGGTGGCGGTGGCGCGGATGCAGTTGGGGTACTGGGTGCCGCCGACGAGGAGGGTGCGCACGTTCAGGCGGCGCAGCAGGGCGTCGAGCGGGGTGTCCAGGAAGGCGCTGTAGCGGGTCTTGGGCAGCAGGTATTCGCCGGGCAGGGGGGCGAGGGCGGGGATGATCTCGGCGCCCTTGCTGCCGGTGACGCAGATGCCGGTCCCCTGGCTGAAGAGGTGGCGGCGGGGGATTTCCGCGTCGCTGCCGTCCGGCCTGTGCAGGCGGTGGACGTGGACGACGGGCCATGCGCGGGCGCGGGCCAGGGCCAGGAGGCGGACCAGCGTGGGCACGGTGGCCTCGGCTCCGGCCACGCAGGCGGGCGCGCCGGGCAGCACGAAGTCGTTCTGCATGTCCACGATGGCCAGGGCCACGGCCTGGGGCAGGGATTTCTGCTGTGCGTTCATGGCCTGGAGGATAGGCCGGAAGGGGCGGCCGTGTCTACGAGAGGGGAAGGCGGCGGGGGATCAGGGCTTGCTTGCGGAGGAGCCGGGCAGCGTTTCGTCCGAGTTCCCGGCGGAGCCCTCGATTCCGCCGAAGCGGCGCTGGCGGGTGGCGTAGTCGGCCAGGGCCTTGTCGAGTTCGGCGGGGGAGAAGTCGGGCCACAGCGTGTCGGTGAAGTAGAGTTCGCTGTAGGCGGCCTGGAAGAGGAGGTAGTTGGAGAGCCTGAGTTCGCCGGAGGTGCGGATGACGAGGTCCGGGTCGGGCTGGCCCACGGTGTAGAGGCGTTGCGCCAGGGCCTCCTCGGTGATCTCGTCGGCGGGGAGCCCTTCCTCCACGCAGCGGCGGGCGGCGCGCACTATCTCGGCGCGGCCGCCGTAGTTGAGGGCGAGGTTCAGGATCATCTCGGAGTTGCCAGCGCTCTTGCGTACGGCGTGGTTCAGGATCTGGCGCGCGGCGAAGGGCAGGGCCTGCATCTCGCCGAGCACGAGCAGGCGGATGGACTGGGACATGAGGTTGGGCAGCTCGCGCGTCAGGAACTCGGTGAGCAGCTTGAAGAGGAAGCCGACCTCGTCCTGGGGGCGGGCCCAGTTCTCGCTGGAGAAGGTGTAGAGGGTGAGGTGGCGCACGCCGAGCTCGCGGCAGCGGGTGATGACGGCCTTTGCGGCCTCGGTGCCCGCGCGGTGCCCCTCGCTGCGCGGCAGGCCGCGGGCTTTCGCCCAGCGGCCGTTGCCGTCCATGATGATGGCGAGGTGTTGCGGCAGCAGCGTGCCTTGGGAAGGCGACATGGAGCCTAGATCTCCATGATCTCTTTTTCTTTGTCGCCCAGGACCTGCTCGGCCTTCTTGATGTAGCCGTCGGTCAGCTTCTGGATCTCGTCCTGCCCCTTGTGCAGGTCGTCCTGGGTGATGTCCTTGTCCTTTTCCTTCTTCTTCAGGGTCTCGTTGCCGTCGCGGCGGATGTTGCGCACGGCGACCTTGGTCTCCTCGGTGTACTTCTTGGCCAGCTTGACGAGTTCCTTGCGGCGCTCCTCGGTGAGGGGCGGGATGTTGATGCGCAGGACCTTGCCGTCGTTGACCGCGGACAGGCCGAGGTCGGAGGTCTGGATGGCCTTGTCGATGAGGGAGAAGGCGTTGCGGTCCCAGGGCTGGATGGTGATGCTCCGCGAATCCGGGACTGCGATGGAGGATATCTGCGGCAGCGGGGTGGGGGTGCCGTAGTAGTCGACCTTGATGTTCTCGACCAGGGCGGTGGAGGCGCGGCCGGTGCGCAGCCTGCCGAACTCCCGCTTGAGGTTCTCCACGGCCTTGTTCATCTTGTCTTCGGAGTCCTTGAGCACGGATTGCATGACGTTAGCCTCCTGTAACCGTCGTTCCGATGTCCTCGCCGAGGGCGACCTTGCGTATGTTCCCGGTCTGGAAGAGGTTGAATACGACGATGGGCAGGTTGTTGTCCATTGCCAGGGAGATGGCGGTCGAGTCCATGACCTTGAGGCGCCGCTCCAGGGTCTGGAGGTAGGTGATCTTCTGGAACATGACGGCGTCGTCGTGCTTCATGGGATCCTTGTCGTAGACTCCGCTGACCTTGGTGGCCTTGAGGATGGCCTGGCACTTGAGCTCCGCGGCGCGCAGGGCGGCGGCGGTATCGGTGGTGAAATAGGGGTTGCCGGTGCCCGCGGCGCAGATGACCACGCGGCCGTGCTCCAGGTGGCGGACGGCGCGGCGGCGGATGTAGGGCTCGCAGACCTCGCGCATGGCGATGGCCGAGAGCACGCGGGTCTCGACGCCGAGCTTCTCCAGGGCGTCCTGCACGGCCAGGGCGTTCAGCACGGTGGCCAGCATGCCCATGTAGTCGGCGGAGGCGCGGTCCATGCCCGCGGCGGACTCGGACATGCCGCGGAAGATGTTGCCGCCGCCGATGACCAGGACGAGCTGCATGCCCATCTGGGAGACCTCGACGATCTCACGGCCGATGACGTCGAGCGTGGCGGGGTTGATGCCGAACTTCTGTTCGCCGGCCAGGGCTTCGCCGGAGAGCTTGAGCAGAACGCGCTTGTAGCGGAGAGATTGCATGGTCCATCCTCGGGCCGGTGGAGCCGGCGGGGTTTGCTGGTTCAAGTGGTACAATCTTCGCCCCGCCAAGGCAATCCGGCGTGGTGGGCGGGGGCGGGCAAAAAAAAGCGGGCCTTTCGGCCCGCTTCGTTGTCGCTACTCGGCGGCGTCCTGCTGGTCTTCACCCAGGGCCATTCGCACGAAGCGTCCGATCTGGATGTTCTCGCCCAGCACGGCGACCAGCTCGTTCAGCAGGTCACCGATGGAGACCTTGTCGTCCTTGATGAAGGGCTGATCGAGGAGGCAGACTTCCTTGTAGAACTTCTTCAGGCGGCCATCGACGATCTTCTCGGCGATGTTCTCGGGCTTGCCCTCGGCCATGGCCTGGTGCTTGTAGATCTCCTTCTCCTTGGCGAGAAGGTCGGCGGGCACTTCCTCGGAGCGCAGGCAGATGGGCGCGGCGGCAGCGATCTGCATGGCCACGTTCTTGGCGAACTCCTGGAACTTGTCCGAGCGGGCCACGAAGTCGGTCTCGCACTTGACCTCGACCATGACGCCGATCTTGCCGTTGGTATGGATGTAGCTGCCGATGATGCCCTCGGAGGCGGCACGGCCGGCGCGCTTGGCGGCCTTGGCGATGCCCTTCTCACGCAGCCACGCGATGGCCTTCTCCTCGTCGCCGGCGCACTCGCCGAGGGCCTTCTTGCAATCCATCATTCCCGCGCCGGTCTTGTCGCGCAGGTTCTTCACCTGGGTGGCGGTGATGCTCATGAGACTTAGTCCTCCTGGCCGGCGGCGCCGGCGTCTTCGGTCTCGGGCTTGTCCTCGGCGGCGGCCTTGGGCTCCTCGGCGCCGCGCTCCTTCTGGCCGGCGGCGCCCTCGAGGCAGGCGTCGGCCATGTGGGTCACGAAGAGCTTGATGGCGCGGATGGCGTCGTCGTTGCCCGGAATGACGTAGTCGATGACGTCGGGATCGCAGTTGGTGTCCACGACGGCCACGATGGGAATGCCCAGCTTGCGGCATTCCTGGACCGCGATCTCCTCACGCTTGGGGTCGATGATGAAGGCGGCCTGCGGCAGGCGGTCCATGGCCTTGATGCCGCCCAGGTTGGCCTGCAGCTTCTTCAGCTCCCGCATGAGCATGGAGACTTCTTTCTTGCCGTAGCGGTTGATGGAGCCGTCCTCGACCATGGCCTCGAGCTTCTTCAGGCGGTCGATGCTCTTGCGGATGGTCTGGTAGTTGGTCAGCGTGCCGCCCAGCCAGCGGTTGGTGATGAAGGGCATGCCGGCGCGGTCGGCCTCGGTCTTCACGGACTCCTGCGCCTGGCGCTTGGTGCCGACGAAGATGACGTTGCCGCCCTCGGCCACGGTCTGGGCGAGGAAGTCGTGCGCCTTCTGGAAGAGCTTCACGGTCTGCTGCAGGTCGATGATGTGGATGCCGTTGCGCGCGCCGTAGATGAAGGGGCGCATCTTGGGATTCCAGCGCCGGGTCTGGTGTCCGAAGTGGACGCCGGTCTCCAGCATCTGCTTCATGGTAACGTAGGCCATCTTGAGACTCCTTGGGTTTTTCCTCCACCCCGTACCTGGACCCGCCGACGCGGCGGGCAACCCTGAGATCGCGGGGTGTGCGTTTTTGGGAACCGAGGTATCTAAACAAATTCCCCGAAGATGGCAACCCCCGCGCGGCGCCCGGGGGAGCCGCGCGGGGGGTGCCGGAAGAACTACTGCACGGTGTGCTTTTCCTCGATCGTGACCGGGGTGCCGACCACGGGGTTGATGAGCAGGCCCACCTCCTCGATCTCCACGCGCACCTCGTCGCCGTCCCTGATGGGGCCCACGCCCTCGGGCGTGCCGGTGAGGATGACGTCGCCCGGGGAGAGGGTCATGATCGAGGAGACGTAGGCGAGGAGCCTTCTCGGCCCGAAGATCATGTCCGCGGTGCTGCCTTCCTGGCGCACCTCCTCGTTGACCAGGGTGCGCAGCACGAGGTTGTCCGGATCGGGCACCTCGGTCTCGATCCAGGGGCCGATGGGGCAGAAGGTGTCGAAGCCCTTGGCGCGGCCGAAGAGCTGGTCGCGCTGCTGCAGGTCGCGGGCGGTGACGTCGTTGGCGCAGGTGTAGCCGAAGATGTACTCGTCCGCGTTCTCCTCGGCCACGTTTTTTGCGTTCCTGCCCACGACCACGGCCAGCTCGCCCTCGTGGTCCACGCGCGAGGAGGCCTCGGGCAGGATGATGGCCTGGCCCGCGCCGATGACCGCGGAGGGCGGCTTCAGGAACAGGCGCGGCTCCTCGGGCACGGAGTGGCCGAGCTCGGCGCCGTGGGCGCGGTAGTTGATGGCCGCGCAGACGATCTTGCTGGGCATGACCACGGGCAGCACGGAGAGGTCGCGCAGGGGGATGGGGTCGGTGTAGCCGAGCTCCTTGTTCAGGCAGACCACGCTGTCTTCGAGGAGGGAGGCGTAGAATATCCTGCCCTGGTGCAGGACGCGGAGGATGCGCATGGGAGGACCTCGGCGGGTTCGGGTTGCGGGGGCTCGACTTTCCCTACCAGTCGCGCCCGTCCGTGTCCAACTTCGGCGGCGCGCGGCCGCCTCCTCCGGCCCGCGCGCGGGCCGGAGAGAGGGTGCGTCCGGACGGAGCTAGATGGAGATGACCACCGGGATGACCACGGGGTCGCGGTCCAGCACCTTGCGGAAGAAGCGGCGCAGGGAGGAGCGGATGCGCTCCTTCAGCTTGTCGATCTGGTTGGGCGGCACGTTCTCGTAGATGTCGAGGACGATGCACTTGGCGTCTTCCAGATAGTGCGCGTAGGTCTGCTCGAAGATGAAGCCCTTGGAGAGGATGTCCGGGCCGAGGGTTATCTCGCCCGTGGCCTCGTCGATGACCAGGTTGACGATGACCAGCCCCTCGCCGCCGAGCAGCTGCCGCTCCTTGAGCACCGTGTGGCCCACGTCGCCCACGCCCTTGCCGTCCACGTAGATGGACTCGACCACGATCTTCTCCTCCAGGCGGATGGTGCCGTCCGGCAGGAAGGTCACGGGCTGGCCGTCCTCGACGACCAGGGAGCGCTCGGGCGCCACGCCGCGCTCCACGGCCAGGCGGCGGTGCTTGACCAGGTGGCGGTACTCGCCGTGCACCGGGATGAAGAACTTGGGACGCACGGCGTCGAGCATCTGGCCCAGCTCGGCCTGGTAGGCGTGGCCCGAGGCGTGGATGCCCGCCACCCGCTCGTAGAGCACCTCGGCCCCGAGCTTGTAGAGCCGGTTGATGAGCCGGGTGATGGCCCGCTGGTTGCCCGGGATGAAGCGCGAGCTCATGATCAGCAGGTCGCCCTCGTGCACCCGGATCTGCCGGTGCTCGCCCATGGCCAGGCGCGAGAGGGCGGAGAGCGGCTCGCCCTGCGACCCGGTGAGCAGGATGACCATCTCGCGGTCCGGGAAGCGCGGCACGTCGTCGAGCTGCACGTAGACCCCGGGCTTGATGCGCAGGTGGCCGAGCTCGCGGGCGATGTCGATGTTGCGCCACAGGCTCCGGCCGCTGGCGGCCACCCTGCGTCCGTGCTTGGCGGCGAGGTCGAAGATCTCCTGCAGCCGCTGGATGTGGCTCGAGAAGAGGGTGATCAGGATGCGGCCGTCGGCCTCGGCGAAGATGGTGTCGAAGGTGTGTTCGATCTCGCGCTCGGTCAGCGCCCGGCCCTCGGACTCCACGTTGGTCGAGTCGGAGAGCATGAGCGTCACGCCGGGCTCGGAGAAGGCGCGGAAGGCCTCCATGTCCGTGGCGTGGCCGTCCAGCGGGTGGCGGTCGATCTTGAAGTCGCCGGTGTGCACGATGCGGCCCGCCGGGGTCTCGATCCCCAGGCCGAAGCCCTCGATGATGGAGTGGCAGACCGGGATGAAGGTGCAGGCGATGTCCCCGAAGACGAGCCTGTCGCCGCCCTGGACGGGCTTGAGCGTCACGTAGCGGTCCAGGTCGTGCTCCTTGAGCTTGCTCTCGACCAGGGCCAGGGTGAAGCGCGAGCCGTAGATGGGCACGTCCACGAAGGGCATGAGCCAGGGCAGGGCGCCGATGTGGTCCTCGTGGCCGTGGGTCAGGACGATGGCGCGGAGCTTGTCCTTGTTGGCCAGCACGAAGTCGAAGCGGGGGATGACCACGTCGATGCCGAAGAGGTATTCCTCGGGGAACATGAGCCCGCAGTCGATGAGGATCATGCCCTGGGCCGTGGAAAGCAGCATGCAGTTCATGCCGATCTCGCCCAGGCCCCCCAGCGGATAGATGGTCAGGCCCCCGTGCGCGGCTGGATCAGCCATTGTGAAGCTCCCGGTATGCGTCGTTCATGACGCGGTAGAGGTCGTCGCGGAAGGCCTCGCGCTGCTTGAGCGTGTAGCGGCCCGTCGTCTCGATGGGCGCGAGCGCCCGCACGCGCACCGGTCCGGGGTGGACGCGCAGGCTCTTCTTGCGCAGCACGCGGGCCGTGCCGGAGATGATCACCGGGACCACGGGCAGCCCGGTCTTCAGCGCCAGGATCATGCCGCCGATCTTGAATTCCTGCAGGTCCTCGGGCTCTTCCGGCGCGCGGGTGCCCTCGGGAAAGATGATGATGGAGATGCCTTCGCGCGCCTTCGCGGCCGCGCGGTCCAGGCTCTTCATGGCCTTCAGGCTGTTGCCGCGGTCGATGGCCACGTGGCCCACGCGGCTCATGGCCCAGCCGAGCACCGGGATGGAGAAGAGCTCCTGCTTGGCCACGAAGCGCACGCTGTGGGCGTGCAGCACGGCCAGGAGCAGCAGGATGTCCAGCTGGCTCTGGTGGTTGGCCATGAAGACGTAGGTCTTCCCCGGCTCGAGCGCGTCGAGCTCGGCCGAGACGCGCGCGCCGAAGCAGAACAGGGCCAGCCCCCCCCAGACCTTGTGCACCCAGTCGCAGGTGGACGGGGCGACGATCGACAGCAGGGCGAGCAGGATCGTCGCCGGCAGGAAGACGAGCCAGATGAGCAGATTGTGAAACATGCGGCAGAACCTCTCGGGGCGGAGAGTACGGAAAAAGGCGGCCGCGAACAAGGGGCGTCTCGGGAAAACACGGCAGGCAAGCGCTTCGGCGGGATGGCACGGGGGTTGCTCAATGGTCCTCCAGCAACGGGAGGACGTCATGATTCCGACACTGCAAAGCGAACCCATGCCCTTTGTGCCGCCCCTCGGGCTCGCCGAGGAGGGGCTGCACCAGCTCGACTACCAGGACATCGCCATCTCGGCCGAGGCGCTGCGCATCGTGCGCGCGGCGGGCCAGGCGCTCTTCGAGCGCTGCCTGCCCGGCGGCCCCCAGGTGGCGCCCGCCCACGCCCTGTCCATGTTCCTGGACCGCGTCATCTTCAACGAGCGCACCGGCGAGCTGCTCATGTGCGCCGACGTGCCCGGCAGCAACGTCTGCCTGCCCATCCCCAAGGGCCACTGGGGCATGCGCAACAAGGGTCGCCTGCAGTAGCGGACGGCTTCGCGGCGATGCGCGTGACGGGAAACCGTCGCGTCCGCCCGGGATGGAAAAAGGGACGGGAAGCCTCGGCTTCCCGTCCCTTTTCGCGTCTTCGGCCCTCTTCGGCCGTCTTCGGGCGTTGCGCCGCGCTAGTCGGCCGCGAAGTCCACGGTGTAGCTGAAGTCCTTGGCGTCCAGGCAGTTCAGCGTCCGGCCGTCCACCTGGGCGAAGGGATACATGAAGTAGTTGACCAGGCCGCCCTGCTGCGGCGGGTTGAAGAGCACGCCGCGCGCGCCCTTCTCCAGGGTGACGCGCAGAAGGTCGTCGCCGCCCCAGAAGAACTCGCGCCACATGGCCGTGTCCTTGTCGCCGAGCTTCAGGTCGTGCACCAGCATCATCTTGCGCACGTCGGCCGGATCGGCCTTCACCCAGCCGGTGCCCGGCAGGTAGAACTCGGCCCAGCAGTGGAAGGCGGAGGTCACGTCGCCGCTCTTGGGCGAGGCCAGGCGCAGGCCGTAGACGTCGCGCGCGGGCACGCCCGCGGCGCGGCACAGCGTCACGAAGACGGCGCTGATGTCCGCGCACTTTCCGCCGCCCTTCATCTCGGTCAGCGTGCGCCCGGGGACGGCCAGGCCGCAGCCCTGGACGTCGGGGTCGCGGAAGGTGTTGTCCACGGTCCAGTCGTAGATGGCCCGGGCCTTGGCCAGGATGGTGCGCTTGCCCGCGACGATCTTCGCGGCCTGGGCCTTGTACTGGTCGGCGGGCACCCACTCGGTGGAGGCCAGGTAGCGCGCGGCGATGGGCGCGGGCACGGGCAGGCCCATGTCCTTCAGGCCCGTGGCCTTGGCGTAGCGGGGCTCGGCGTGGAAGCTCATGACCGCGAAGGGCTTGGCCGTGAGCCGCGTCCATTCGGCGTAGAGGTAGGTGGCCCCGGAGAAGGGGTCCGTGTACACGGCCGAGCGGTCGTAGTTGCCGCTGACCTGCATGTCGGAGACGGTCTGGTCGTCGTTCGACATGGGGTAGGGCAGCCAGAGCCTGGCCGAGTGCGAGTCGGGCAGCACGCTCGGCTTCACGGTCACGGTGAAGGTGCCGCCCTTGGCCGCGGCCAGGGCATAGGCCGGGAGCAGGACGAGGCAGAGGACCAGAAGAAGGCGGACGATGCGCATGCGGTCTCCTTGCGATGGCCGCGCGGGCCGGGCCTGCGCGGGGTGCGGGTTAATCCGACGCTTTAGGAATGATAAGCGGGCACGCTACCCCGAAAGCGCGTGGCTGGGCAACATCGCAGGGATATTATTGATGAATCCTATCCAGTGGCGCGCCGTCGGAGGCGAAATCCTATCGCATCGCGCGAGTCGTCCCCGCGCGGCCACGAAAAAAGGGGCGCCCCTGCGGGCGCCCCTCGTGCATGCGTCTTGCGGCGCGGTCCGCCGTGCCGCCGTCGCTGCCTACTCCTCGCCGCGCGACTTGCGGTACTCGGCCACCACGCGCTCGGTCACGGGCGGCGGCGCCTCCTCGTAGTGCGAGAACTCCATGGCGAAGACGCCCTGGCCGCCGGTCATGGAGCGCAGGTCCGGGGCGTAGCGCAGGATCTCGTTCATGGGCACGTGGGCCTTGATCTCGGTGACGCCGCCGGTGGAGTCGGAGCCGAGCACCTTGCCGCGGCGCGAGGAGAGGTCGCCGATGATGTCGCCCATGTACTGGTCGGGCACGGAGACCGAGACGGTCATGTAGGGCTCGAGCAGCTTCATGCCCGCAATCTCGCAGGCCTTCTTGAAGGCCAGGGAGCCCGCGATCTTGAAGGCCATCTCCGAGGAGTCCACGTTGTGGTAGGAGCCGTCGTAGAGCGTGGCCTTGAAGTCCACCACCGGGTTGCCGGAGAGGACGCCGCGCGCGGCCGACTCCTGGATGCCCTTGTCCACGGCCGGGATGTACTGGCGCGGAATGGAGCCGCCCACGATGGCGTCCTCGAACTCGTAGCCGCCGCCGTGGGGCCTGGGCTCGAAGCGCACGAAGCAGTCGCCGAACTGGCCGCGGCCGCCGGTCTGCTTCTTGTGGCGGCCCTGCACGTCCGCCTTGCCCTTGATGGTCTCGCGGTAGGGGACCTTGGGCGTCTTCAGCACGATGCCGACCTTGAAGCGGCGCTTGGCCTTCTCCACGGCGGTCTCGATGTGCAGCTGGCCCATGCCCGAGAGCAGGATGTCGCCCGTCTCCTCGTCGCGGAAGAGGCGAAGCGAGATGTCCTCGTCCAGGAGCTTCTGCACGGCCTGGAAGACCTTGTCCTCCTCGCCCTTTTCGGCCGCGGCCAGGGCGTAGGTGATGAGCTGGCCGGGCACGGCCGGACGGTCGAGCACGAAGCGCGCCTTCTCGTCGCACAGCGTGTCACCGGTGCGGGTGTTCTTGAGCTTGGCCACGGCCACTATGCCGCCAGGGCCCACGGGCTCCTTGCAGGGCACGGTCTCCTTGCCCTTCAGGTAGAGGAGCTGGCCGCAGCGTTCCTTGCCGTCGCGGTCGGGGTTGGCCAGGCTCATGTCCGAGGCGAGCGTGCCGGAGAGCACGCGCAGCACGGAGAGCTGGCCCGCGTAAGGGTCGGCGATGGTCTTGCAGACGAAGGCCGCCACGGGCTCGTCCGGCGTCGAGGGGCGCGTCGCGCCGTCGTCGCCCACCCAGGGGGCGTGGAACAGGGGCGAGGGCAGGAGGTCCTGGATGATGTCGAGCAGCAGGCCGCCGCCCTTGTTCTCCAGGGCGGCGCAGACCACCACGGGCACGACGGCGCCCGCGGCCACGCCCTTGGCCAGCCCCTCGGCCACCTGCTCGGGCGAGAGGGCGCCCTCTTCCAGGTAGGCCTCCATGAGCGCCTCGTCGGACTCGGCGATGTTCTCGACCATGGTCTCGCGCATGAGCTGCGCGTTGTCCGCCATGTCGGCGGGGATGGCGGCCGGGGCGACCCCGCCCTTGTCGTCGAAGGTCATGGCCGTGCCGCCGAGCACGTCGACCACGCCGGAGAAGGACTCGCGCTGGCCGATGGGCAGGTGCAGGAGGACCGGGCGCACGCCGAGCTGCTCGTTGATGCTCGCGTAGGCCGTGTCGAAGTCCGCGCGGTCGCGGTCCATCTTGTTGATGACGATGACGGCGGGCAGCCCCGCCTCCCTGATCTGGCTCCAGACCTTGCGGGTCAGGGGCTTCACGCCGTCCACGGCGTCGATGACCAGGATCGCCGCGTCGGCCGAGGCCAGGAGGTAGGTCATGTCGCCTGTGAAGTTGTTGTCGCCGGGGATATCTATGAGGAAGTGCGGATTCTTTTTCCAGGAGAGACGGGTGAAGGCGGGCTGGGTGCTGCCGCGTCGCTTGATCTCCTCGGGCTCGAAATCGAGGTTCGTGGTGCCGTCCTCGATCTTGCCCATCCGGTCGATCTCGCCCGCGGCGAAGAGGAGCATTTCCGCCACCGATGTCTTGCCCGAGCCGCCATGACCGACCAGCGCATACGTGCGCTGGCCTTTGAGAATGTCCAGCATGCCGCACTCCTTCGATGTCTGCTTGAAGCGTCCGTCAGAATCCTTTGCCAGTGTCTCCCGCTTTGGAGTATGAGTTCCCGGTGCAGTTTCCGAGGATACAAGGTATAGGGAGTGTGACGCGAGGTTGTCAAGCGTTGCAAGTCCGGAATCGCCATGTTACATGCGCGAAATAATTGGTTATCCGGCAGGATATCGCCCTGTCGGCCAGGAGGAATGGATATGCGTTCGTTGTGTCTTTGGCTGCTTCTCGCAGCCCTGGTCGGCGGGGTCGCCGCATGCGGCAACCTGACGCCCGTCGGCGCGGTCTACAACACCGCCGTTGACGAGCGCAGCTATGCCCAGCAGTCCCAGGACCGGGGCATCAGGACGTCGATCGAATCCGACTACGCCACGGACAGCGACGTGAGCTATTTCGGCATCTCGGTCTTCGTCTACCTGAACGACGTCTACCTGGTGGGCACCTACGACAACGCCCAGGAGAAGGACCGGGCCATCCAGATCGCCAGGGGGACGGACGGGGTGCGCCGCGTCTACACCTACCTGCTGCCCTCGTCGGCCTCCTCGTGCGACTTCGTGGACAAGAGCGAGGTCCGGGCCGACCTCAACTACGAGCTCTACGGCACCAAGGGCGTGACGGCCACGAACATCGACGTGGCCACGCCGCAGTGCAACGTGGTCCTGCTCGGCATCGTGGGCAGCCAGGCCGAGATCGACAAGGCCATCGCCGTGGCCAAGAAGGTGCAGGGCGTGCGCGAGGTCAAGTCCTTCCTGCGCACCATGCCCAGGGCCGGCGGCACCGCGCCGAGCGCCACGCCGGAGTCCGGCACGGCGACCGGCAGGAAGACGTCCGCCCCTTCGTCCACCACGTCCTCGCCGTCATCCACCGGCACCACGTCACCCGCCAAGTCCGCCCCGGCGGAAAGGACCCTCTCCCAGTAGTCCGCAGGAGCTGCAAGACGTAAATAAAGACGGCCGTCCCGCAACGCGGGACGGCCGTCTCATTTTTCATTCCCTCTCCAACTTCAAGGCCGCTCAAAAAGCGTCGGATGCAAGGAGCCAGGGAAATTCGAGCCCGACGCGTAGTCCTGCCTACGCGAGGGATCGAATTTCCCGCCGCGACGCAGCAGACGGCGCTTTTTCAGCGGCCTCAACCAAGAAAAAGGCGGCCCCAGACA
This sequence comes from Desulfovibrio sp. X2, assembly GCF_000422205.1. NCBI lineage: Bacteria > Pseudomonadati > Thermodesulfobacteriota > Desulfovibrionia > Desulfovibrionales > Desulfovibrionaceae > Desulfovibrio > Desulfovibrio sp. X2. The sequence goes on along the minus strand of NZ_ATHV01000004.1, from coordinate 122,060 downwards.
GCCTGGCCGAGAGAGACGCAGCCGTCGCCCGGGGGCAGCTCGCGGTGCACGAGGACCGAGAGCCCGCGCGCGGCCAAAGCCCGGGGCAGGTCGCGCGCCAGGCTCAGGTTCAGCAGGCAGCCGCCGGAGAGCCCCACGGTGTCGGTCCCGCTCGCCTCCGCCGCGGCCCGGGCCAGCTCGGCCAGGCCCTGCGCGAGGCCCAGATGGAAGCGCCGCGCGGCGCGGCCGACCACGGCGCGATCAGGCGCGCGGCCGCGCACGTCGGCCCAGAGCGCGGCCAGAAGCTCCCGCGCGTCGAGCACCAGACGGCCTTCGGCTTCCTTTACGGGGCAGGGATAGGCGCCGGTCTCCGCCATGTCCTGGGCCTGCTCGAGCAGGATGGCGGCCTGGGCCTCGTAGGAGATGGACAGCCCGAGGCCGCACAGCGCGGCCGCGGCGTCGAAGAGGCGGCCGCAACTCGTGGTCGCGGGGCAGTTGAGATTTTTTTCCAGCATCTGGGCCACTACTTCGGCGGCCTTGCCGAAGGCCGGGAGCCAGGGCCGCGCTCCGTCCACGGCGTCCGTCTCGCCCAGCTCCCACAGCGCGGCCGCGCCCACGCGCCAGGGCTCGCGGATGGCCGCCTCGCCGCCGGGCAGGCGCAGGCTCGTGAGGCTGCCCAGGCGCGCGTGGTCGAGCGACTCGGTGTCCACGAGCAGGCATTCGCCGCCCCACAGCGTGTCGTCCTCGCCAAGGCCCGTGCCGTCCAGGGCCAGGACCAGGGCGCGGCCGGAAAAGCGGTTCTCGGCCAGCACGGCGTGGGCGTGGGCATAGTGGTGCGCGAGGCCCGCCACGGGCAGGCCGCCGGGCTCCCCGGCCTGCTCCAGGGCGTGGCGCGTGGTCATGTAGCCCGGGTGCAGGTCGTGGACCATGAGCGAGGGCCGCACCTGCAGGATGTCCGCGAGGTGCGCCGCGATCTCGCGCCAGAAGCCGAAGGTCGCGAGGTTCTCCATGTCGCCGATGTGCTGGCTGACGAAGGCCATCTCGCCCTTGGTCAGGCAGAGCGTGTTCTTCAGCTCCGGCCCGGTGCCGAGCACGCAGGGGCCGTCGCGGTCCAGGAACACGGGGCGCGGCGTGTAGCCGCGCGAGCGGCGCAGGAAGAGCGGCGCGGCCTGCGCCCCGCCCTCTCCCGGGAGCGCGGGCGCCGGGCGGACCACGGAGTCGTCCGCGCGGATGAGGATGTCGCGGTCGTGCAGCAAGAAGACGTCCGCGATGTCGGAAAGCCTTGCCAGCGCTTCGCGGTTGCCGAGCGCGATGGGATCGCCCGAGACGTTGCCCGAGGTCATGACCAGGGCCGCGCCGTCTCCCGAAAGCGCGCACAGATGGTGGAAGAGCACGTGCTGCAGGGGCGCGTAGGGCAGCATGAGGCCCACGAAATCCGTGTCCGGCGCGATGCCGGACGGGAGCGCGCCGCCGCTTTTCCTGCGGCACAGGACTATGGGCCGCTCGATGCCGGACATGAGCGCCGCCTCGGCCTCGCCCACCTCGGCCAGGGCGCGCGCGGCCGCGAGGTCCCGGACCATGACGGCCAGCGGCTTGCCCGGACGGTGCTTGCGTTCCCGAAGCCGGGCCACGGCCACCTCGTTCAGCGCGTCCACGGCGAGGTGAAAGCCGCCCAGCCCCTTCACGGCCGCGATGCGCCCCTGGGCCAGGTGGCGCGCGCATTCGCGCCCGGCCTCGTCCCCTCGACACAGCTCCCTGCCCGCGGCATCGGCCAGCCAGACGCGCGGCCCGCAGACCGGGCAGGCGTTGGGCTGGGCGTGGAAGCGGCGGTCGAGCGGGTCCTCGTATTCCCCGCGGCAGTCGTCGCACAGGGGGAAGCAGGCCATGGAGGTGAAGGGGCGGTCGTAGGGGATGGAGCGGGTGATGGTGTAGCGCGGCCCGCAGTTGGTGCAGTTGATGAAGGGGTAGAGGAAGCGGCGGTTCCCGGGATCGAAGAGTTCGGCCAGGCAGTCCGGGCAGGTGGCCGTGTCCGGGGAGATGAGCACCTGGTGCCCCTCGCCCGCCTCGCTGTGCACGATGGAGAATTCCGCCTCGCCCTCCAGCGGCGGCAGCGTCTCGCGCGTCAGGCGCACGATGCGCGCCAGGGGCGGGAGCTCGGCCGCAAGCCGCCGCGCGAAGTCCTCCACCGAGCCGGGCGCGCCCTGCACCTCCACGGCCACGCCCGCCGGGGTGTTGGCCACCCGGCCGGACAGGCCGCATTCCATGGCCAGGCGGTAGACGAAGGGCCGAAACCCCACGCCCTGCACCTGCCCGGTGACCACCAGCCGTTCCCGCGCGCTCGTCGTGTCCTGCTCCATCTGCTCCTTCCGAAGGCCCAAGTTCTTGCCCAATACCGGGGCCGCGTCAATGCGGCACGCCTAAAGCTTTGCTCGAAAGCGCCGATAGAGAGGCCGGGGTCCGGGGGGAATCTCGATGCAGATGCCCCCCGGCCGCCACCGCCTCCGGGCATGAGACCGCAAGGACGCCTCATATGCAGTCAGGACACGCAGAACACATGGAGCACTCGGGCCGCGTGGCCCCGCTCAGCCTCTCCCTGGGCCGCGCCCTGGGGCTTCGCGGCGCGGAGCTCGGCGAGCTGGCCCTGGCCGCGCGGGGACACGACACCGGCAAGCTCGCCCTGCCCGAGCACGTCCTGCTCAAGCCCGGACCACTGACCGAAGGGGAGTGGGCCCTGATGCGCCGCCATACGCTGTTCGGGGCCCATCTGCTGGAGGCCGGGCGGGCGCCTGGAGCCAGCGTGAGAACCGCACTCGCGCACCACGAGAACTTCGACGGCTCCGGCTATCCGTTCGGCCTCCGTTCTTCAGACATCCCGCTCTTCGCGCGCATCGTGGCCCTGGCCGACACCTACGACGCCCTGCGCGCGGCCCGCAGCTACAAGCCCGCCTACTCGCACGCGCGCACCATGCGTCTCATCCTCTCCGCGCGCGGCACGCGCTTCGATCCCCGTCTTGCCGATGCCTTCCTCTGGCTCATGAACTAGTAGTTTGCCAGGGCGCTGAAAAAGCGCCGTCTGCTGCGTTGCTGCGGAAAATTCGAGCCCTCGCGTAGGTAAGACTACGCGTCGGACTCGAATCTCCCTTGCGCCTTGCATCCGGCACTTTTTGAGCGCCCTGGCCCGTGGGGGGGCAGGGGCAGGTCGGGCAACCGTGTTGTCTTCATCTTCCCTCCCTCCACGCCCAGGCCGTCCGTGTTCAATGTCCGGGTGCTGAAAAAGCGCCGTCTGCTGCGTTGCTGCGAAAAATTCGAGCCCTCGCGTAGGTAAGACTACGCGTCGGACTCGAATCTCCCTTGCGCCTTGCATCCGGCACTTTTTGAGCGCCCTGGCCCGTGGGGGGGCAGGGGCAGGCCGGGCAACCGTGTTGTCTTCATCTTCCCTCCCTCCACGCCCGGGCCGCCCGTGTTCAATGTCCGGGCGCTGAAAAAGCGCCGTCTGCTGCGTTGCTGCGGAAGATTCGAGCCCTCGCGTAGGTGGACTACGCGTCGGACTCGGATTTCCCTTGCGCCTTGCATCCGGCACTTTTTGAGCGCCCTGGTCCGTGGTCCGTGGGGGGGGCAGAGGCAGGCCGGACAACCGCGTTGCCTTCATCTGCCCTCCACGCCCAGGTAGCCCGTGCCTGTGGGCCGGGCGTATCGCATGCGGAGCGGGTCAAGGGGTCACCCCTTGCGCGGGAGGGTCCAGGGAGGGGCGCGCAGCCCCTCCCTGGTCTTGCCGGTTGTCACTGCGACTCGTTTATGGAATATCCTGGTCGTATTGCCCTGAAAACCGTCGGGGGGGCGTCGCCCCCTCGAGAGACATCGGGAGGAGAAGACCATGAACGACAAGAAGGCCCTCATCGTCAGCGCGGACAATTTCGAGGACACCGAGCTGCTCGTGCCCCTCTACAGGCTGCAGGAGGCGGGGTACCACGTGGACCTGGCCGCGCCGAGCAAGGGGAAGATCACGGGCAAGCACGGCTATTCCGTGGAGGCCAACCTGGGCGTGGAGGACGTGGAGTCCGCGGGCTCGTGCGGCTACTCCCTCCTGGTCCTGCCCGGCGGCAAGGCCCCGGCGGCGCTGCGCGTGATCCCCAAGGTGCTCGACATCGCGCGCGACTTCGCCTCTTCGGGCGCGCCCATCGCGGCCATCTGCCACGGCCCGCAGATCCTCATCTCGGCCGGGCTGCTGCAAGGCCGTCGGGCCACCTGCTATTCGAGCGTGGTCCCGGAGCTGAAGGAGGCCGGGGTGAACTACGAGGACAAGGAGGTCGTGGTGGACGGCCAGTTCGTGACCTCGCGCAGTCCGGAGGACCTGCCCGCCTTCGACCGCGAGATGATGAAGAAGCTGGGGGCGTAACCGCCCGGAAAGAGAGAGGCGCCCCCGTCCTCTCCAGGACGGGGGAGGACGGGGGCGCCTTTTTTGCGTTCGGGGCTCCCGGAGCGCCTAGATGTCCTTGATCTCCAGGTAGACCAGCGTCTGGTTCAGGAGCTGGTAGGCGATCTCGCCGAAGGTGGCCGGGCCGGAGAAGGGCTCGGTCTTCTTGCCTTCGAGCTCGGAGTACAGGTAGTTCAGGATGCAGTTGCAGGAGAAGGCGATGTTGCCCTTGTGCGCGCTGCCTTCCTGCTTCAGGAGCTGGTTGAAGCTCTTCAGGTAGTCGGGCACGGGCTTGGCCAGCTTGTAGCGGATGCCGCTGAAGACCGGGGCGTAGAAATGAACGCCCGCCTTGGCGTCCACGGACTGGAAGCTGATGTTGACCTGCACGCCGTAGTAGTCGGCCACCAGGGGCAGCCGCGTGTCGAACTTGTTCTCGAGGATGTAGGCGGCGAAGTCGCGCTTCTCGCCGTTGACCATGACCTCACTGGCCGAGAATCCGTCCTGCATGAAGGTCAGGGTGTCGCCGCCGCCCTGCTGGAAGAGGTTGACGATGCCGATCTCGGCGATCCTGCTCTCGGGCAGTTCGGCCCTGAGCACCACGGCCCCTTCCTCGATGGCCTCGCCGGTCTGTCCGTTGAAGACCTTGGGCGTCTTCTTGCCCAGGTCGTCCAGGTGCACGCCGGAGATCCAGCCGATCAGCGGCGTGACGCCGAAATCTTTGTAGTTCGGGGCGTTCAGGGCGAAGGACAGGTGGGTCTTGCAGGAGGCCGGGATGATGACGAAGCTGAAGCCGTGGCGCGGCCCCTGGGAGTAGACCTTGGCCAGACTGTCCTGGTCGTGGCGGGTGACGGACACGGAGGTCACGGTCCCCGTGATGTCGGTGACGAAGACCTTGTCGCGGATGACCGCCCCGCCGACCTCGCTGGTGATGAAGTAGGGGATGGTGCCCCCGATCCAGTCGCCCTTGGGCAACCGGCGCAGGGCGTCCTCGTCTCCGGCGATGATAAGCTTGCCGCCCGCGCTGATCGCGGCTCCGGCGTCACTGATGCTCATGAGGTGCTGGCGCATGGTTCCTCCTAGCCGAAAATGGTTTTGATGTCGTCCTGCACCGCCGGAATGTGCTCGTTCTTGGTGAACAGATCGTGGATCTGTTCGACGCACTGCCTGACGTTGTCCGGCGAGGGGTTGTCGGCCGCGGAGCGCGTGAGGCGCCCCAGGAGAATCTTGGCTGCGAGGAATTTCAGCGCAAAGGTCGTCTTGCCGGTGATGAGATCCTTCCACTTCTGGTCTGTCTTTGCCGGTATGCCCATTTTCCATCCTCCTTGCGTAAGGCCGCGGCGGCGGCATGCCGCCTGCGACGCCTCGCCATGTTCGCGCACGGAAAAAACAATCCGACAGAGGATACAGTCGAACCATATGCCCAAACTTTCTGTTTTCCCATTATATTTTATGGGGTTCATAAAAGAAAAAAGTGTCACTTTTTGACCCGCGCAGGGAGCGGGAGGCCGTCGGCGTATAGCCGCCGCTACGCTTCCTGCCTGCAAGAACGGCGTTGCGAATTTCTGTCGGAAGGCTAGAACCGCTGCATGCCGACCACCCCGCGCGCTCCCGCGCCGCCCATCCCGGTCTTTCTCGCCCGCGTGCCCGCCTACGACGCCCCTTGGCTCGCGGACGAGGCCGCCCGCCTGCTCGAGCTGTGCGGCGCGCTGCCCGCGCCCGGAGCGCGCGTCCTGGTCAAGCCGAACCTCGTCTCGCAGAAGAACGCCGGGCTCTCCACCACCCATCCGGCCGTGGTCCGGGCCGTCTGCGCCTGTCTCGCCGACTGCGGGGCGCGGATAACGGTCGCGGACTCCCCGGCCTTCGGCACGGCGCGCGGCGTGGCCCGGGCGAGCGGCCTGGCGCGGGCGCTCGATGGACTGCCCGTGCGCCTCGCGAGCCTCGGGCGGCCGCACAGGCTCGCGCTCTCCTTCGGCGCCCACGTCGGCGTCTCGCGCGACGCGCTGGAGGCGGAGAGGATCATAAGCGTCCCCCGGCTCAAGGCGCACGACCAGATGCGGCTCACGGCCGGGGTGAAGAACCTCTTCGGCTGCGTGGTGGGGGGGCGCAAGGCCTTTGCCCACTGCCGCTTCGGGGACAGGGGCAACCGTTTCGAGGCCATGCTGGTGGAGGTGGCGGCCGCGCTGCCGCCGGTGGTCACGCTGCTGGACGGCGTGGTGGCCATGAGCGGTCATGGGCCCACGGGCGGGGACGCCTGCCCCCTCGGCCTGCTCGCGGCCTCGCGCGATCCGCACGCCCTGGACGCCGCGGTTTACGCCATGCTCGGCGTGGAGCCGGACGACGCGGCCGTGTGGCGGGAGGCGCGGGCGCGGGGGCTCCCCGGCGCCTTTGCCGAGAACATCGCCTTTCCGCTGCTCGGCCCCGCCGACTTCGACCTCTCGGCCTTCGTGGTGCCGCCGCGCCTGGATCCCGTGACCTTCGACCCCTTCCGCCTGATCAAGGGCCGCATCAAGAGCTTCTGCCACCGCCTGCCGCCCGGCCTGCGTCCGGGGCGGCGGGACCGACGCGGGCCAGCCGACTGATTCCAGCCTGATTCCGGCCAGACAGCGGGCCAGACGGCGGGCCAGACAGCGGGCCTGATCGCGGCCCGGACCTTCTCCCGATTCCCCTTAGCGGCTGCCGAGCAGGCAGGCGAAGGAACCGCCCCTCAGCAGCGAGCCGTGCAGGCTGGTCCGCATGCCCGACAGCGCCTTGATCCCGTCGCCCAGGGCGAAGATGGCGAAGCGGCCGTGCCGCGGCAGGCGGATGTCGGCGGGCGTGGCCGCGACCTCGAGGTTGGGCGTCGTGAGCGTCAGGACCTCCACGGGCTTGGCCTGGGGCACGCCCGCCGTGAGCAGCACCTTGAGCTCGCCGTTCGGCTGGGCCTCGATGGCCTGGGCTATGGGCTCGAGCTCCGCCTGGAAGGCCGCGTGCGTGCGCGGGTCCTGCCCCCAGACCGTGAAGTAGCGGTGGAACTGCAGCACCGGCAGCCCGAGGAGCAGGAGCAGGGCCGCGGCCGCGGCGGCCTCCCGGCCGCGGGCCGAGGCGGCCGAGAGCCGGGCGAAGGCGAAGACCGCGCCTTCCGCGGCCATGATGTAGGTCGGGAGCAGGGAGCCCAGGCTGCGCAGGGCGTGCGGCACGCCCTCGTTGGACAGGGCCGCGGGCAGGAGCATGACGCCCCACCAGGCGAGCAGCAGGACGCTGCGCTCGCGGCGGCGCTCGTCGACCTTTTTCGCGAACGCGCCGTAGGCGCACAGCGCAAGGCCGAGCAGGAAGAAGGGCCTGACCGGCCAGGCGAGGAGCGGCGCGCCGCCGATATTGTGCCGCCAGTTGGCGTCCCCCTGGACCACGAACATGCCCACGCTCTTGGCGAGGTTCTCGGCCAGCGCAAGCCAGGGATGGGGCAGGCTGAAGACCGAGAGCTGCCCCATGCGCTCGAAGTACTCGTCCGGGTGGAGCATGGCGAAGACGACGAGCGGCAGGGCTCCCGCAGCCGTGCCCAGGGCGAAGGCCCCCCAGCGCGTAAGCAGCGGCCGCAGCCAGGCGGCCGCGCCGTTTTTCCCGCGCTCCGCGGCCTCGCGCCGCAGACGGCGCAGGTCCACGAGCACGGGCACGGGCAGCACCAGGGCGAAGGCCTTGAAGGCCGTGTAGGTGTGCAGCCCGAGCCCGCAGAACAGGCCGCCGAGGGCGAGCAGCCAGGGGCCGGGCGCGCGCCTTTTGCCTCCCTTCGCGTCTCCTCCGTCCCAGATGCAGCACAGGCAGGCGGCCAGGAAGACCGGCATGCCGATGGCGCGGAACGCGATGCGCGAGAAGTTCACGTCCCAGAACGAGACGGCCACGAAGAAGGCGGCCAGCAGCGCCACGGCGTCGCGCCCGAAGTCCCGGTCGGCGGCATACCCGTCCGCGTCCTCCCCGCCGTACAGGCGGCGGCAGAGCAGGGCCGCGAGCAGCACGCCGAGCGCGCCGAGCACGATGGAGGGCAGCTTCATCTGCCACATGCCCAGGCCGAAGGTCTTGAAGGACAGGCCGATGGCGTCGATGAACAGCCCCTCGCGGCCGTAGTTGTCCGGGAAGAAGACCCGGTAGCCGTGGTGGAAGGCCGCGTCCATGCCGTCCAGGGCGTTGACCGCCTCGTCGTACCACACGCCCGGGGGGAAGGTGGAGACGTCGTGGCATCTGAAGAACAGCGCCAAGGCCAGCACCAGGCCGAGCAGAAGGGGAAAGGCGGTCCTGCGCAGCAGACTGGGCAGGCGATCGGAGAAGCGAACGCCGGGCGTCATCTTTTTTCTCCAGGGAAAGGCCGCACCGAGGCCTGCGCGCGTGCGCCGCGCCGTCGGGCGGACATGTTTTCGCTCGTGGTCGCGGCATGATGGCGAAATACGCCGGGCAGGCTCTCCCGCGCGGGAGTACCCTGCACGATACCACGACACTTTTTTGTGCCTTCTTGCATCATCGCCCGTAGTGTCGGAAAAGACAGCATGAGATCCATGTCCAGCACCCTCGCGCGCCCGGCAGGCCGCGGGGAGATGCCCCGGCACGCCAAGCGTATCGAAGGAGAAACGCATGTCCCTGATCACGGTTGACACGAAACTCTGCAGCAAGGACGGCCTGTGCGCCGAGGTCTGCCCGGCGCGGCTCATCGTCCAGTCCGGGGACGACCTCCCCAGGGAAATCGAGGGTGCGGCCGACATCTGCATCCGCTGCGGCCACTGCGTGGCCGTCTGCCCCAAGGGCGCGCTCTCGAACAGCCTGACGCCCGCGGCCGACTTCCTGCCCGCGCCCAAGGACCTGCCCACGGCCGAGCAGACCGAGGGGCTCCTGCTCGCGCGGCGTTCCGTGCGCGAGTTCAAGGAAAAGCCCGTGTCCCGCGAGGACCTCGAGCTGCTCATCGAGATCGGCCGCCGCGCGCCCACGGCCTCCAATTCCCAGAACATCTCCTGGATCGTGGTCCAGGAGCCCGGGCGCCTGGCGAAGATCGAGAAGCTCTGCGTGGACTGGATGCGCCCCATGGCCGCCCGCGCCCACTACGTGCGCATGGCCGACGAGGGCAACGCCATGGTCCTGCGCGGCGCGCCCGCCCTGCTCGTGGCCCACGCGCCGCAAAGCTATCCCTGGGGCGATTCCGATTCGGCCATCGCCCTGTCCTACGTCGAGCTGCAGGCCGTCTCCATGGGGCTCGGCGTCTGCTGGGCCGGTCTCGTCACCCGCGCGGCCGAGGCCATGCCCGAGGTCGCGGCCGCCATCGGCCTGCCCGAGGGCCAGAAGGTCTTCGGCGGTCTCATGCTCGGCCACCCCAAGTACCGCTATCGCCAGGTCCCGCCCCGCGTCGCGGCCCGGGTCCTCTGGCACTGATCCCGCGCCCGATTCCGCACCCGATTCCGCAAGGAGGAATCCATGAAGAAATCCATAGGCGCCAACACCTATGCCCAGCCCACGCCCACCTGGGTCGTGGGCGCGTACGACGAAAACGGCAGGCCCAACGTCATGGTCGCGGCCTGGGGCGGCATCTGCTGCTCCAAGCCGCCCTGCGTGGCCGTGTCCCTGCGCGCCGCCACCCACACCCACGGCCTGATCATGCACAAGCGCGCCTTCACCGTCTCCGTGCCCTCGGAGAAGCACCTGCGCGAGACCGACTACATCGGCATCGTCTCCGGCCGCGACGTGGACAAGTTCGCCAAGACCGGCCTCACCGCCGCGCGCGCCGAGCACGTGGACGCGCCCTACGTGGCCGAGTTCCCCATGGTCGTGGAATGCCGCGTGGTGGCTGTGCACGAGCTCGGCCTGCACACCCAGTTCGTGGGCGAGATCATGGACGTGAAGGTCGACGAGGACTGCCTGGACGAGAACGGCAAGGCCTCCCTGCAGACCCTGCGCCCGGTCCTCTTCGACACCTGCCGCCGCTCCTACGTGGGCGTGGGCGAGGACCTGGGCAAGGCCTTCTCCGTCGGCCGCGGGATCGGCTAGGCAAGGAGAGAGAAGACATGAAGATCATCGCCTTCAACGGCAGCCCCAGGAAGAAGCGCAACACCGCGACCCTGCTGCAGAGCGCGCTCGAAGGCGCCGCCTCGCGCGGGGCCGAGACCGAGGTCGTCGACCTCTACGACATCGACTACAAGGGCTGCATCAGCTGCTACGCCTGCAAGAAGATCGAAAAGCCCACCTTCGGCCACTGCGCCGTCAAGGACGACCTGGCCCCGGTCCTGCGAAAGGCCGTGGAGGCCGACGGCCTCATCTTCGGCACGCCCATCTACTATGGCGCGCAGAGCGGCATGCTGCGCTGCTTCCTGGAGCGCCTGCTCTATCCCCTCTATCCCCTGGCCCCGGACAAGGAGACCCTCTTCCCCCGGACCATCCCCACGGCCTTCTTCTACACCATGGGCGTGTCCGAGGAGATGGCCGCGGAACTGGGCTACGGGCAGGTCATCGGCCTGGCCGAGACGTGGCTCAAGCGCCTCTTCGGCGGCCCCAACGAGACGCTCCTGGCCACGGGCACCCTGCACGTGGACGACTACACCCCGTTCGGGCCCGTCTACATCGACGTGGCCGACCGCAAGCGCCGCCACGCCGAGGTCTTCCCCGAGGACTGCAGGAAGGCCTTCGCCATCGGCGCCCGCATGGCCGACGCCGCCAAGGGCTAGGCCGACCGGAGAGCGCCGCGGGAGTGCCTCCGGCGGGCAGGGAGGGAGTATCCCCATGGGGCTCTGCGCCCCTCCCTGCCCCCCTCCTTCGCGAGGCACGGCCTTGATCGCTTCGCGCGCGGCACGCACGGACGGGGAACGCGGTTCCCCCCGGGCGTGCCTAGCAGGGCTCCCCGAGCAGGGCCAGGAGGGCCTTGCCCTTGTCCGCGGCGCGGCGCAGGGCCGCGAGTTCCGCGTCCGTGAGTTCCAGGGGGAGGATGTCCTCTATGCCGTTCGCGCCGAGCTTGACCGGCACGCCGAGGAAGGCGCCCTCGATGCCGTATTCTCCGGAGAGTTGGGCCGCGCAGGGCAGGATCTTCTTCTTGTCCATGACCACGGCCGCGACCATCTGGATGACGGCCGAGGCGGGCGCGTAGAAGGCGCTGGTCTGCATGAGGCTTATGATCTCGGCCCCGCCTTCGCGGGTGCGCGCGGCCAGCCGCTCGATCGCCTCGGGCGGCAGGAGTTCGGTCAGCGGCACCCCGGCCACGGTGGAGTAGCGCGGCACCGGGATCATGTCCTCGCCGTGCTCGCCGAGCACCATGGCCTGGACGTTCTCCACCGAGACCCCGAGTTCCTTGGCGATGAAGTAGGCGAAGCGGCAGGAGTCGAGGATGCCCGCCATGCCGGTGATCCGCGTGCGCGGGATCTGTCCCGCGCGCATGGCCACGTGGCACATCACGTTCAGCGGATTGCTGACGATGATGAAGAAGGCGTAGGGGCTGTACTTCACGGCCTTGCCCACGCAGTCGCGCACGATGTCCGCGTTGACCCTCACCAGGTCGTCGCGGCTCATGCCCTCCTGCCGCCGGGCCCCGGCCGTGATGATCACGATCTCCGAATCCCTGGTCTGCTCGAGGTCGTCCATGGGAATGCAGACCGGCTCGAGCAGGTCGATTGGGCTCGCCTCCAGGATGTCCAGGGCCACGCCCGCGGCCTTGGACCCGGAGCGGTCCACCAGCACCACCTTCTTGCACAGCTTGCGCTCGATGAGCCTGCGCGTGACCGCCCCGCCCACGTTCCCGGCCCCGAACACAGTGATCTTCCCGTTCATGCGCCTCCTCCCTTCCGCTCTGCCGTCGCGCTTGCGCCTGTGTTTGCGCCCGTGCTTGCGGGTGCTCGCCGACCCTTGTCCACTCGTACGTCACTATAGGGCAGGAGCGGACCGCCTGAAAGCGCTTTGTGCGCGCGGTCGCACGGGAGGCGCGGCAAAGGGAAGGGCCGGATTCCCCCCTCGGCAGGGGGGAATCCGGCCCGTTTTTTGTGCGGAGCGCGGAGGTCGGCTACGGCAGGACGATCTCCGCAAGCGCCTTGCGCTTGCGGGGCGGGACCGAGGCTTCGGCCGGGCGGCCCACGGCCAGCAGGCAGACCACGCGCAGGTCCGGTCCGAGGCCGAAGCGGTTCTTGATGTTCTGCTCGTCGAACATGCCTACCCAGCAGGTGCCGAGCCCCATCTCCACGGCGCGCAGCATCATGAAGGAGACGGCCAGGGCCACGTTCATGGCGCCCGCGCCGAACTTGGCCATCTCGGCGGCCTCGGCCTCGCGGGCCACGTACTTCTCGATCCCGGCCATGGGCTCGCCCTCGATGAGCTTGTTCTCCTTGTAGAAGAAGGCGCTCGCCTGGGAGTCGCGCACGTAGCCCGCCAGGTCGGCGCAGCAGACGATGATCGCGGGCGCCGCGGCCAGCCAGGACTGCTTGCGGCTGGCTGCGCTGGTGGCGAACCACTGCCTGTCCGCCTCGGCCGTGACGACCTTGAAGCGCCAGGGCTGGGAGTTGAGGCTCGAGGGGGCGTTGCGTCCCGCCTCCAGCAGCGCCTCGATCTCGGCTTGGCTCAGGGGATCCGGGGCATAGGCCCGCACGCTGTGGCGGGCGGCGATGGCTTCGCTGACGCTCGGTGCCATATAGGTCTCTCCTTTTTTCTGTCGTGTCTTCTTCTGCCTTCTTTCTGGCAACCTTCCCACCATAGGCCGGATTCGCGCGGCGATCCAGACTCAGGGTATTGAAAAGGCACCACCCGCGCGTCGCCGCGAACGCTTCCCGCCCCCACGCCCGGGCTTCCCCTGTCCGTTCGTCAGCCGTAACGCAGGCGAGGCGGGTCAAGGGGTCACCCTTTGCGGGGAGGGTGCAGGGAGGGCGAGGAGCCCTCCCTGCCCGCCGGAGGCATCTTTCTCTTCGTCTTTTCCGTGTCTTCGTCTCCGCCTCAGTCGGCGTTGACGACGGGGATCTCGTCCCAGACGGTGGTGTAGCGGGGGGTGCGGTGCTCCTGGCGCATGCGCCAGGGGCGCTCGATGCCCGTGGCCGCGGGGCGCAGGGTCTCGCGGCCCCACTTGGCGTTCACGGCGTCCAGGGCGTGCATGAGGGCGTCGCGGCGGGCGTCGTCCCGGGGATCGGGCGCCAGGAGGGAGCCCTGCACGGCGGTCTCGGCCTCGATGCCGAAGAGCATGACCCCGGCCTTCTTGTAGCGGTAGCCGGGCTTGAAGAGTCGGTCCGCCAGGGCCAGGCCCGCGCGCAGGAGCTCCGGGGTGCGGGCCGTGGGCAGGGAGAGGGATGCGGTGTCCGAGGCCGCGTGCTGCGGCTCGTTCGAGATGAAGCGGTTGGTCTGCATGTGCACGAGGACGTTTCCGGCCAGGGCGTGCTGCCCGCGCAGCTTTTCGGCCGCGCGGGCCACGTGCCAGGCCAGGGCCTCGCGCATGTCCGCGAGGCGGGTGACGGGCGTGCCGAAGGAGCGCGAGGAGACGATGGACTTCTTGGGCGCGGGCACGTCCTCGAGTTCGATGCAGGGGCGGCCGCGAAGCTCGAGCAGGGTGTGCAGTCCGGTGACGGTCATGCGTCTCTGCACGAAGGCCTCGGGCAGCCGCGCGAAGTCGGCCGCGGTGTGCACGCCGTGGCGCGCGAGCATGGCCGCGGTGCGGCGGCCGATGCCCCAGACGTCGCCCGCCGCGATCCGGGAGAGCCAGGGAGTGACGTCGTCCCCGGCCGAGAGGTCGAGCACGCCGTGAAGCTCGGGGTTCTTCTTGGCCAGCCGGTTGGCGGCCTTGGCCAGGGTCTTGGTGGGGCCGATGCCGATGGACACGGGGATGCCGGTCCAGCGGCGCACCAGGGCGCGCAGCCGCGCGGCGAAGGCGGCCTTGTCCTCGCGCAGCCCCGTGAGGTCCAGGAAGGCCTCGTCGATGGAGTAGACCTCCGTGGCCGGGGCGAACCGTTCGAGCACGGACATGACGCGGCCGGACATGTCGCCGTAGAGCGCGTAGTTGGACGAGAGCACGGCCACGCCGTGGCGCGCGGCGAAGCCCTTGAGCCTGAAGCTCGGCTCGCCCATGGGGATGCCGAGCGCCTTGGCCTCGGCCGAGCGGGAGATGACGCAGCCGTCGTTGTTGGACAGGACCACGATGGGCGTGCCCTCGAGCCGGGGCGCGAAGACGCGCTCGCACGAGGCGTAGAAGTTGTTGCAGTCCACGAGGGCGAAGGTTCTGGCCATGGCGGTTTCCGGAGACGTTCGGGGGCCGTGCCCTGGGCCGTGCGCCCTGGGCCGTGTGCCCCAGGCTTTGTGCCCTAGGCTTTGTGAATGACGAAGGTGACCACGCCCCAGACCGTGAACGAGGCCTCGGGGTCGATCTCCACCGGGGCGTAGTCCGGGTTGTCCGGCATCAGGTAGAGGCGGCCTCGACGTGTACGCAAGCGCTTGACCGTCAGCTCGCCGTCCAGGGCCGCGACCACCACGGCGCCGTCGCGCGGTTCGAGGGACCGGTCCACAACCAGGATGTCGCCCGAGGTTATCCCCGCGTCGCGCATGGAGTCGCCGGAGACGCGCACGAAGAAGGTGGCCGCCGGATTCTTGACCAGGTGCTCGTTCAGGTCCAGGCGGCGGTCGATGTAGTCCTCCGCGGGCGAGGGGAACCCGGCCGGGACCTGGGCCAGATAGAGCGGCAGACCCGCGTCTTGGCCGTTGGACGAGCCGAAAGAAGGGCCGGAAGAGGGGCCGGAAGTGGGGACGACCCCCAGGATTTCGATGGTCGCGTGCGGCATGCGAGCACAATAGGAGAGGCGGGAGGGACTGTCCAGGGACGGAGGGCCGGTGAGGCGGACAGGGGCGGGCCGGGGGCGGGGCGGCGGCGCGCCCCTATCCGACGCGCCCCCGTCCCGGCGTGCTAGAGGGTCTGTTCCGCGGAGGCGACCGTGATCACCAGGGCGGCGCGGGCCCACTTGAACCCTGCCACGGCGTCGAAGTGCGGCCCGGCGGTCTCGAAGGCCGCGGTGCCGCGGATCAGGAAACCCGTGCCCGGGCCGTTGCGCCCGGCCACCTTGCGGCTGCCCACGGTCATCAGCACGCGGTCGTCCCCGGCCAGGTTCCGTTCGGTCTTGTTCATCCCGCCCACCGGGACGACGATGCGGCCGTCCACGATCTTCAGGTAGCTGTTCCAGGTGTTGACCATGTGCGGGCCGTCCTCGCCCTGGGTGGCGATGGCCGCCACGCCCTCGTTCTTTATGACCTCGAGCATCTTTTCGGGAATCATCTGCGTTCTCCTTGTCGTCGCTTCCGCCCCGGAGGGGCCGGGATGGAACATAGCGACGGAGCAGGGAATGGACAGGTGCAGATGCCGAAAAAGTCGGGGGGGCAGAACGGGAAGCGCGGGGGGAAAGCGAAGGGAAATGCGGGATCATCCGCGGCAGAGCGAGGCCAGGAGCGCCATGCCCTCGTCCAGCGCCTCGGGCGCGAGTGCCCCGAAGCCGAGGAGGAGCAGGGCGCGGCCGTCGCCGTGCGCCGTGCCCTCGGCCAGGGTGGCGGCGAAGGGGACGAGGCGGATGCCCGCCCGCGCGGCCCGGCGCACGACCTCGGCCTCGGGCGGGGCCGAGCGCGGCAGGGCGAGGACCACGTGCAGCCCCGCGCCCTGTCCGATGACCTCGGCCCCCTCCCCGGGCCGTTCGGGCCTGAAGTGGCGGGTCACGGCCGCGAGGAGGGCGTTGTGTCGCCGCTTGCAGAGCGTGCGCGCGCGGCGGATGTGCCGTTCCCAGTGGCCGCGCTCCATGAACCGGGCCAGGGTCCGCTGTTCGAGCAGGGAGGCCGAGTCCTGGTAGTCGCCGAAGCGCGCCCGGAAGGCGGGCAGCAGGGACGGCGGCAGGACCATGTAGCTCAGGCGCAGAGAGGGCGAGAGGATCTTCGAGAAGGTCCCGGCGTAGACCACGTCCGCCCCCGGGGCGAGGCCCTGCAGGCTCCTGACCGGCGAGCCCTGGTAGCGCAGCTCGCTGTCGTAGTCGTCCTCGAAGATCACGTTGCCGCCCGCGCGCGCCCATTCGAGGAGCTTGAGGCGGCTCGCCACGGGCATGACGCGGCCGAGCGGGAACTGGTGCGAGGGGGTGACGTAGGCCAGGCGGCAGCCGCTTTCGCGAAGCGCCTCGAGGTCCATGCCGTCCTCCCCCACGGGCACGGGGACGATGTCCCATCCGCTGTTGGCGAGGACCGAGCGGGGCAGGAAGTAGCCCGGGTTCTCCACGGCGGCGCGGGAGTGGGTCTCGCGCAGGAGGTCGGCGACGACGGCAAGGGAGTGTTGCAGCCCCGCGCAGACCACGACCTGGTCCAGGGAGCAGACGACGCCGCGCGAGCGCTCGAGGTAGTCGCGGATGCGGGCGCGAAGCCCGAGATCGCCCTGCATCCCGCCGTAGGCGGCGAGATCGCGGCCGCTCTCGCGCAGGATTTCGAGGAAATATCTGCGCCACAGCGGCGCGGGGAAGATTGCCGTATCGAGCCTGGCCGGGTGGAAATCGTAGCGCGCGGGCGGGAGGTCGGCCGTCCCCGGCCCGTCCGCCTCGGGGGGCTTCTGCGCGGGCCGTTTTCCGGGCGCGCGGCCCGGGGGCAGGGCGTCCTGGTCCAGGGCGGAGACGAAGTAGCCGCTGCGCGGCCGGGTGTGGATGTAGCCCTCGGCCAGGAGCTCCTGGTAGGCGGCCTCCACCGTGTTGCGGCCGAGGCCGAGCTCGGCGGCCAGGGCGCGCACCGAGGGCAGCCGCTCGTCCGCGGCCAGACGTCCCGCGAGCACGCGCTCGCGCATCTGGCGGGCGAGCTGGGCGTACAGCGGCTCGGGGACGTCGGGGTGGAGGGCGTACACGGCCGAGGCCTTCTTCAGGCCCCCGGGGCAGGCACTGTCCCGAGGTTGGCCAGGAATCGCCCGAGCATGGGGCCGATCTGCTCCGGGACCTCGAGGGGCAGGAAGTGGCCGGAGAGGGCGGCCTGGGCGAAGCGCGTCTGGGGCGCCAGGCGGCGCAGGGCGGTCCAGTCCGTGCGGTGGCGGTTCGCGCTCACGTAGAGCAGGGGGCAGCGCGCGCTGCGCAGGGCGGATTCGTAGTCCGGGTCGCGGAAGAGGTCCATGAGGGCCAGGACCACGTGGCGCGGGGTGCACTCCAGCCGGGCCACGATCTCCTGCCTGCGGACCGGGTCGTCCTCGGGGCCGAAGAGGGGCTCGTAGAAGTCGCGCATGGGCGATGCGTCCGGCGCGGCGGCGAGCTTTCGGAGCAGCGGGTCGAGCCAGAGCTCGAGCCCGGGCGGAGGCAGCAGGGTGGAGTCCAGGGCGGCCAGCCCGGCCACGAGGTCCGGCCGGGACGCGGCCAGTCGCACGGCCACGGCCCCGCCCATGCTGTGGCCCACGGCCACGACGCGCGGCACGCGCAGCGAGCGGCAGAGCGCGGCCAGGTCGTCGGTGAAGGCGTGGTAGGTGTAGGCCGCGTCCTCGGGCGCGTCGCTCTGGCCGTGGCCGCGCAGGTCCGGGACGATGCAGCGCCGCGCCGGGGCGAAGCGCTCCGTCAGCGGCGCGAAGAAGGTTCCGTCGCAGGAGTTGCCGTGGATGAAGAGCAGGGGGAGGCCCCCGGCCGGGGAAACCGCGGCGTCGGGTCCTGCCGCGGGCGGGCCGGAGTCTTCGTAGTGCAGGCGCAGTCCGTCTCGTTCCAGGAAGGGCATGGGCTCTCCTCGCCTCCGCGCGCTTGCCGCGCGGCCCGCGTGCGGCGGGCAGGGGAGACGAAGAAGGCATGATACCCGCCATCGGCCCCGCGCTCAACGGGAAAGAGGGCGGGGCGGTCAAGGCCCGGCGGATGCGCGCGGCTACTTCTTGAAGCCGGGCGGCTTCTGGGGCTGCTGGGGCTGGACTTTCTGCTGCTTCGGCTGCGGCTTGGCGGTCTTCGCGGGCTGCTGAGGCTGGCCTTGCGGCTGCTGCTGCCCGGCCTGGGGATCGGCCTTGACCGCCAGGGCCACCATGCGGCTCATGCTGTCGTCCATGGGCGAGGGATCGTCCACCAGCTGGCGCAGGAAGTCGTTGATGGGGCCGACCATGGAGATGGCCAGGTCGATCTCCGGGTTGGAGCCGCGCGCGTAGGCGCCGATGTTGATCATGTCCTCCACGCGGCGGTAGGCGGAAAGGTTCCTGATGAGCACGCGGCCCGCGTGCTGCTCGGGCTTGGAGGTGATGTCCGAGCGAAGCCTGGAGACCGAGCGCAGCACGTCGATGGACGGGTAGTGGCCCTGGTCCGCGAGGTCGCGTGTGAGCACGATGTGGCCGTCGAGGATGGAGCGGGTGGCGTCCGCGATGGGCTCGGTCAGGTCGTCGCCGTCCACGAGCACGGTGTAGATGCCGGTGATGGAGCCGAGCGCGTTGCGCCCGGCGCGCTCCAGGAGCTTGGGCAGGGCCGAGAAGACCGAGGGCGTGTAGCCGCCGCGCGTGGGCGGCTCGCCCGCGGCCAGGCCCACCTCGCGGCCCGCCATGCAGAAGCGGGTCACGGAGTCCATCATCAGGAGCACGTCCTTGCCCTGGTCGCGGAAATGTTCGGCCATGGCCGTGGCCGCGTAGGCGCAGCGCATGCGCACCAGCGGCGACTGGTCCGAGGTGGCGATGACCAGCACCGAGCGCTTCATGCCCTCGGGGCCCAGGTCGCGCTCCATGAACTCCACCACCTCGCGGCCGCGCTCGCCCACCAGGCAGATGACGTTGACGTCGGCCTTGGTGTAGCGGGCCATCATGCCGAGCAGGGTGGACTTGCCCACGCCCGAGCCCGCCATGATGCCCACGCGCTGGCCCTTGCCGAGCGTCAGCAGGCTGTTGACCGCGCGCACGCCCACGTCCAGGCGCTCGGAGATGCGGGGGCGGTCCAGGGGGTTGGGCGGCTCGTTGTACAGCGGGTAGTAGTCGTCCGGCGCGATGGCCCCGCTGCGGTCCAGGGGCTGGCCGAAGGCGTCCACGGCGCGGCCGAGGAAGCCCTTGCCCACGGGCATGAGCGGCGGCAGGGAGGAATTCTGGATGAGCGAGCCCGGGCGGATGCCGCGCAGCTCCGAGTAGGGCAGGAAGAGCAGGGCGCCGTCGCGGAACCCCACGACCTCGGCCGGGATGCCCTCGCCGGACTTCTCCTCGGGCAGGAGGTGGCAGACCGAGCCGAGCGGGGCCTTGACGCCCCGGCCCTCGGCGATGAGGCCCACGACCTTGGTGACCTTGCCGTAGGACTTGGAGGGCTCGGTGTTGCCCAGAAGGCGCATGCAGCCGCGCGGGTCCACGGGCTATTCCTTGCCGCCGGGGGCCGCGTTGGATGCCGGGGCGGGCTCGTCCGGGAAGGCCGGGGCCTGGCCCGGGTCGCTCTGCTCTAAGTGGGCGAAGATCTTTTCCACCGCGGCCCAGCGCGTGGCCAGGGTGTTGTCCACCATGCCGTCCGCGGACTCGATGACCATGCCGCCGAGCGTCAGGGATTCGTCGGGCTTCACGCGGTAGCTCTTGAGCTCGGGGAAGCGTTCGGCCACGTGGTTCAGGATGGCCGTCAGCAGCTCGGCCTCCTCGGGCCGGGCGCGGATGGTCAGGCCGCGCATGGAGTCGATGGTCTCCAGCGCCTGGTCCACGAGATTTTCCAGGATCTCGCGGCGGCGCTCGGACATCTCCGCGTTCACGGTCTTCTCCACGGCCATGCGGATGAGGGCGACGAAGTCGGCGCGCTGCGCCGTCCAGACCTGGCGGGCCTGGCCGCGGATGGCGGAGAGGGC
Source organism: Desulfovibrio sp. X2 (assembly GCF_000422205.1). NCBI lineage: Bacteria > Pseudomonadati > Thermodesulfobacteriota > Desulfovibrionia > Desulfovibrionales > Desulfovibrionaceae > Desulfovibrio > Desulfovibrio sp. X2. The sequence continues at coordinate 101,947 of NZ_ATHV01000004.1, read as the reverse complement.
GTTGCCCACGGCCTCGGCCAGGGCGGTCTGCTCCTGCTCCACCTGCTCGCGCGCCTGCTCGAGCCCCTGCTGGAAGCCCTCGCCGCGCGCGGCCTCCTTGATCCTCTCGGCCTCGGCGCGGGCCTCCTCCAGGATCTCGCGGGCCATGGACCGGGCCTTCTGCTTGACCCGCTCCACGAGCTCGGTGTTGGTCGCCTGGTCCCAGACGAGCTTGCGCTTGCCCTCGAGCTCCTGGATGGTGGCCATGTCCGGCCCGGGCGTGTCCACGCCCAGGAAGACGCGGCCGGTGATGGGGCCGAGCCCCTTGGAGCCGCCGGCTTCCTTGTCGCTAGATGAAGACATCGCCCGAGCCCCTGCCCACGACTATGCGGCCCTCGGCCTCGAGCCTGCGCACGGCCTTGACCACGTTCTGCTGCGCGCCTTCCACGTCGGCCAGGCGCACGGGACCCATGATCTCCAGGTCTTCCTTGATCATGGTCGCGGCGCGTTCGGACAGGTTCTTGAAGAACTTCTCCTTGAGGTCGTCCGAGGCGCCCTTGAGCGCCAGGGTCAGTTCGTCGTTGGAGACCTCCTTCAGGAGTTCGCGGATGGAGCGGTCGTCCAGGGCCTTCACGTCCTCGAAGACGAACATGAGGTTCCTGATCTCCTCGGCCATCTGGGCGGACTCCTCCTCGATCTCGGAGAGGACCTCCTCCTCGGTCTGGCGGTCCACGGCGTTCAGGATCTCCGCCACGGAGTTGACGCCGCCGACCTTCTTGCCTTCCTTGCCGCCCATGGCGATGAGCTGCGACTGCAGCACCTTGTCGACCTCCATGAGCATCTCCTCGGCCACGGCCTCGAGCTTGGCCAGGCGCATGAGGACCTCGGCGCGCACGCCGGCGGGCAGGCTCTGCAGAAGCTCCGCGGCCTGGTCCGGGTGCAGGTGGCCGAGGATCAGGGCCAGGGTCTGGGGATGCTCGTTGCGCAGGATCTGCGCCAGGATGCGCGGGGAGACGTTCTCGAGCTCGCGGAAGGGCGCGGGCCCTGCCTCGAGGTCGAGCTGGTCCATGATGTATTTCGCGGTGTCGCCGTCCAGGGCCTTGGTCAGCAGCCGCTTGACCTGCTCCGGGCCGCCCATGAGCAGCTCGTGGCCGTAGGCCAGGGTCTCGTTGTACTCGCGCAGGACCTCTTCCACCTGCTCCTTGGGCACGGACTCCATTTGGAGCATGGCCTTGGAGACCGTGGCGATCTCGGCGCGTTCCATGCGCTTGAAGGCCTCGGCGGTGAACTTCTCGCCCAGGGCGAGGAGCAGGATCGCGGATTTCTGCGGTCCGGAGAAAGCGCTCTGCTGCTGCGCCATTTAGGCGGCCTCCTGCTTGAGCCAGCTTTTGAGGACGGCCACGGCCTGGTCCATGTCCTGCTCGGAGAGCTGCAGGGCCTGCGCCTTGGCGTTCTCCAGGCGGCGCTGCAGATCGAGCGCCTCTTCCTCGACGCCTTCCTCGAGCGCCAGGCGCTCCTCGGCATCGGGCAGGCTGACCAGCTCCTCGACCTCCTCCTCGGCCACGCGGGGCTTGATGAGCGCCAGGACGACCGGCCGCACCACCAGGATGAGGAAGAGGAAGATCAGGAGGCCGTTGAGGAAGGGCTTGCCCAGGCGCTGCATGTACTCGAGCATGGTCTGCAGCAGGCTCGGCTCGGCGAAGAGGTCCGGGCCGCCGAAGGAGACCGAGGTGACCTCGATGCTGTCGCCGCGCTTCTGCTCGAAGCCCACGGCGTTCTCCACCAGCTGCTTGATCTGCGTCATCTGCTCGGCGCTTCTGGGCACGAAGACCTTCTGGCCTTCCCCGGCCTTGCCGCCGTCCTTGTACGTGCCGTCGACGATAACCGCGATGGAGAGGCGTTTCAACTCTCCCACGGCGTCCACGATCTGCTGCTCTTCCTTGTTGATCTCGTAGTTGGTGGTGCGGGTCTCGCGCTCGCCCTTCTGGGTGGAGAGGGAGCCGTTGTAGCCGTCACCGCGGAAATTGGGGTCGGGCACGCCGCCGTCGATGTTGGCGCGGCCCTGGTTGGACTCCTGGGAGCGGGTCTCGGAGCGCACCACCGAGGAGGCCGGGTCGTACAGCTCGCGCTTGATGGTCTTCTGCGAGTAGTCCACGTCGGCGTTGACGCGGGCCACGACCTTGCCCGGACCGCCCACGATGGGCAGAAGCAGCTGCTCGATGCGCTTCTCGAGGCTCTTCTCGAGGTTGGCCTTGTAGTCGAGCTGGGCCGTGGTCATGCCTTCCAGGGAGTCGTCGTCCTCGGGATGGAAGAGCACCTGGCCGCGCGTGTCCGCGATGGTGATGCCGGACTTCTTGAGCCCCTCCACGGCCGAGGCCACCAGGTTCGAGATGGCCAGGAGCTGCTTCTGCTGCAGCTTCTGCCCCTCGCGCAGCTGGAGGATGACCGAGGCGGAGGGCGGGATCTGGTCCTCGATGAACAGGGACTTCGACGGGATGGAGAGGTGCACGCGGGCCCTCTCGACCTCGGGGAACTCCATGATCGTGCGCGCCAGTTCGCCCTGCAGCGCGCGCATGTAGTTGATGTGCTGCACGAAGTCCGTCTGTCCGATCTTGACCTCGTCGAAGAGCTCGAAGCCGAGGCCCTGGCCGTGGACCATGCCGTCGCCCGCGATCTTCAGGCGCAGGTTGTAGACCTGGTCGGCCGGGACGAGGATGGTGGTGCCGTTGTCGGACAGCTTGTAGGGCACCTTCTGGCCCTGCAGCAGGGTCACGATGCGGCTCGCGTCCTCGGCGTAGAGCTTGGAGTAGAGGACCTTCCAGTCGGGCCTGTTGAGGAAGTAGACCATGACCACGAAGGCGATGACCACCGAGGCCGCCAGGCCCCCGATGAGGATGCGCTGCGAAGCGGTGCGCTTGCCCCAGAAGGAGTTGATCGTGTTCAGGGTGTTTTGCACGAAGGGGGGCATTTCCTGGTCCTCCAGTAGGTCCGTTGCTCGTCGTCGGGTCGTGTTGCCGGGTCTGGTCGTCGCGTCAGGTCAAATTTACGGCGGCCGCTACATCTGGATCTTCATCATTTCCTGATAGGCCGACATGATCTTGTTGCGCACCGCGGAGGTCAGGTTGACCGCGAGGTTGGCCTTCTGCAGCTGGATCATCAGCTCGTGCACGTTGGTTTCCTTGCCCGTGGCGAACTCCTCGACCATGTTCTGGCCGTGGATCTGCATCTGGTTGACCTCTTTGAGGGAGTCCGTGAGGGTCGTGGAGAAGTCCTCGGTCTTGGCCGTCTTCTGCGGCATCTGGGACTCGATCTTCTGCCGGCTCTGCTGCATGGACTGGATGTTCTGGCCGTAGGCCTTGAGGGCGGCGCTGCCGATTGCGGTGATGGCCATCTACGTGTCTCCTTGAGTGTGCGCGTGGGCGACGGGGGCGTCCTTGCAGGGCCCGTGCCTAGCCCTGGCCGATGGCCAGCGCCTTGTTGTACATGGTCTTGGCCGCCTCCACGGAGGCGGCGTTGGCCTCGTAGGAGCGCATGGCCGTGATCATGTTGGCCATCTCCTCGACCACGTTGATGTCCGGGTACTTCACGAAGCCGTCCTTGTCGGCGTCGGGATGCCCCGGGTCGTAGACCTTCTTGAAGGGGCGCTTGTCGGCCACGATGCCGTCGATCTTCACGCCCTTGAGCTCGCGGTTGTTGGCGTCCCACATGTGGGCGTCGAAGGGATCGTAGACGTCCGTGGTCTCCATGGAGACGGACTTGCGCACGTAGGGGCCGCCCTCGGCCGTGCGCGTGGTGTTCATGTTCGCCAGGTTCATGGAGATGACGTTGAGGTAGGACCTCTGGGCCCCCATGCCGGAGGCCGCGACGTCGAGCGCGGTCATGAAGTCCATTACCTGCTGCCCTCCGTGACGATCTTGCTCAGCTCCTGGAAGCTGTGCTGCACCACCGTGGTCAGGGTGTTGTACTCGAGCTGGTTCTTGTTCAGGATGGTCATCTCCTTGTCCAGGTCGACCCTGTCCTCGCCGTAGACGTAGCGGGGCTGGAACTCCTCGCCCACCGGGCGGTCGAAGGTGCCGGGCGCGAAGGCGGCGGGCATGTGCTCGGGGCTCGTCCTGGTCAGGCGGCCGCGCATGTCCTGGTTCAGCGCCTGCTGCAGCTCCTTCTCGAACTCGATGCGCCTGGGCCGGTAGCGGGGCGTCTCGATGTTCGCCAGATTGGACGTGACGAGATTTTGACGATCGAGCTGAAGGTCCATGACCTTCGCGCTGACGTTCATGTATCTTTCCATGAGTTCCATGTTCGGCCTCCTTCGGGCGTTTCCGGGCGATCACCCGCACCGGTCCCGCCATCTGCGATCCACGAGTGCGCACAAGTGAAAGCAAGGCCTGTTCCAATGCTGTAAGATGTCGGAATTGATGTGTTTGTTCAGGATTGCGCCCGTCGGGCGCCGGATCGGGCGTCGCAATCGTGGCGGCCGGAAGGGGAGGCAAGCCCAGGCGGGGAAAGGGAAGGGGGGGCAGGAGGGGAGGCAGAAGGGGAGGCAGATGAAGAAAAGATGAGAGGCGCGGGGTGGGGAGGACGGAGGCATCTACCGGCAGCCGCCGGCAGCCGCGGCCACTCCGTATCGCCGGAGCGTACCCGGATCGCGCCGCTGCGTACGGCACGACGGGCCGCACTCGAAAATCACATGAACACGGTCCGGAAAGTAAAGGTTTCGGCCCCCGCGTCCGATAAGCCCCAGGCACGGCCACTGCCCGGCGAGGTCCGCCCGGGCGGGGGGCCGGGCTCGGCTCGGGGGAGCCGACACGGGGGATCGGGTCGGGCAGGGGGAGACCTGTGCCCGGCCCGATGACCAGGGCCCTTTCCGATCCCCGGGGCCATGCGGAAGTACGTGCCGGGAGTATGCCCGGCCGCTCTTTTTTTCGGGCCCGGCCGGAAGTTTCACGCAGCCGTCGCGCCGCGCCGCCACTCCCGGACAAGGCTCGGAACGGCCCGTACCGCAGGGTTTTTCCGGATGGCTGCCGAGACGCCGGAAATGGAAAAAACGGCGTTGGCACATCGGTTGCAGATATCGGGTCGCCCGCGTCTCGCGGGAAAAAACGTCCCGGCAACGGAGTCTCCCCGATGGGGGCCGGGAACGTCAGGAACATCGCAAGCGGAGGGTTGAGTCATGAGTCACTTGGATTACGAGATCAACAAGGAACTCGGTGAGTGCTATCTCTTCATGGGAGACCTGGAGAAGGCCGAAGAGTATTACGCCAAGGCCATCGGCTCCAACGGCGTGCACCCCGATCCCTACCTCGGTCTGGCGACCATCGCCGTGCAGCGCGGCGATCTCGCCAATGCCCTCGGCCTCTACCAGAAGGCCGACTCCATCGAGAGCAACGACAAATCTCTGGCCGGCATGGCGCTGGTCGAGTCCGAAACCGGGCAGAACGCGTCCGCCTTCGTGCACTTCGCCAAGGCGTTGGACGTCAATCCGTCCAACCTGATCGCCCTTTTCGGACTGGTCCGCATGGGCCACGCCACCGGCCGCCTGGCCGAGGTCGTGCCGTACCTGGAAGGCTTCCTGGCCATCGACCCGGCCAAGCACGACGTCCGCTTCTCGCTCGCGGGATGCCGGATGTGCCTGGGCGACGTCGAGGGCGCGGCCGCCGAGCTGCGCCTGATCCTGGACAGCGATCCGGGCAACGGCCCCGCCAAGGAGCTGTACGCGCACATCCGCCAGGCGGCGTAAGCGGCAGAAGGAATGACTCCCCTCCCATTGCGTCCCGCTCGTACCCGCGGCGGTGCGGGTACGGGCGGGACGCCCTTCGCAGGGAGAGGAGCCGTCTTGCCATCCGCCCCCTTTTTGGGCACAGTCCGCCCAAACGCAACGATGGGGGTATGCGAATGGATCTTCTGCCCGTCAGCCGGGCTCTGCTGAGCGTCACCGACAAGAGCGGCCTGGCCGATTTCGCCCGTTTTCTGGTCCAGCACGGCGTGGAGCTGGTCTCCACCGGCGGCACCAAGAAGCTGCTCTCCGGCGAGGGGCTGCCCGTCACCGGAGTGAGCGAGGTCACCGGCTTCCCCGAGATCATGGGCGGCCGCGTCAAGACGCTGCACCCGGCCATCCACGGCGGAATCCTGGCGGACAAGGACAACCCCGACCATCTCGCCACGCTCTCCGAGCTGTCCATCAAGCCCTTCGACCTGATCTGCGTGAACCTCTACGACTTCGCGGACGCCGCCCGGAAGGGGCTGGCGCTGAAGGACGCCGTGGAGCAGATCGACGTGGGCGGACCGACCATGCTGCGGGCCTCGGCCAAGAACTACCACTCCATCCTGGTCGTGCCCGACCCCGCCTTCTACAAGCGCATCTGCGACGAGCTGGCCGACAACGGCATGCGCGTCTCCCTGGCCCTGCGCAAGGAGCTGGCCGCCGAGACGTTCAGGCGCATCAGCCGCTACGACGCCCTGATCGCGGATTATCTTTTCCAGCACGAGGGATAGGCCATAGCCGACAAGGTTCTGGGACGCACCGAGGGTCTCAAGCAAAGCCAGCTGAAGGCCCTCTCGCGGCTCTACGGCCGCCGTTTCCCGAGCAGGGGAGGCATGAGCCCCGAACAGGCCCGCGAGCTCGCCGTGCTCTCCTCCGGGCTCGGCCGCCAGATCGGCCTGCTCCTGGACCGCCAGGGCAGGCCGCGTCTCGTGGTGGTGGGCGACGCCCACTCCATCCTCATTCCCGAGCTCGGCCGCGTGCGCGCCTCGGGCGGCAGGCTCCGGGGCCTGCGCCTCCTGCACACCCACCTTTCCCCCGACGGACTCTCCGAAGAAGACCTCATGGACATGGTCTTCCTGCGCCTGGATGCGGTGCAGGTGCTGACCGTGGGCCCGGACGGCCTGCCCGGCCGGGTGCAGAGCGCCCACATGCTGCCGCCCAACCCCGAGGGCAAGGCCTACGACGTGGGCTCCATGCGGCCCTGGGACCGCGACGACACCGACTTCACCGTCCAGGCCGAGGCCCTGGAGGAGGAGCTGGCCCGCGCCGAGTCCGCGCGTCCGGTGACGGCCGAGGGCCGCGCCGTGCTCGTGCACGTCTCGCCCATGCCGCGGCCCGCCCAGGAGTCCTCCCTGGCCGAGCTGCGCGCCCTGGCGCGCACCGCCGGGCTCGACGTGGCCGACACGCTGACCCAGCGCGTGCCCCAGGTGAACCCGCGCACCATCCTCGGCAAGGGCAAGCTCGCGGACCTCGAGGTCGCCGCGCTGCAGGCCGGGGCGGACGTCGTGGTCTTCGACTGCGAGCTGACCCCGGCGCAACTCAGAAACCTGGGCGAGGCCACGGAGCGCAAGGTCATCGACCGCAGCCAGCTGATCCTGGACATTTTTGCCCAGCGCGCCACGAGCCGGGCGGGCAAGCTGCAGGTGGAGCTGGCGCAGATGCAGTACCGCCTGCCGCACCTCGTGGGCCGGGGCGAGGCGCTCTCGCGTCTCATGGGCGGCATCGGCGGCCGGGGCCCGGGCGAGACCAAGCTCGAGATCGACCGCCGCCGCGTGCGCGAGCGCATCACCCGCGTGAAGCGCGAGCTTTCCGAGCTGCGCAAGCGGCGCGGGCTTCGCCGGGCGCGCCGGGCCAAGGCCGAGGTGCCCGTGGTGGCGCTCGTGGGCTACACCAACGCGGGCAAGTCCACGCTCCTGAACACGCTGACCCGCTCCGAGGTCCTGGCCGAGGACAAGCTCTTCGCCACCCTGGACCCCACCTCGCGCCGCATCCGCTTCCCCGAGGAGCGCGAGGTCATCCTGACCGACACCGTGGGCTTCATCCGCCACCTGCCCAAGGAATTGCAGGAGGCCTTCCGGGCGACCCTGGAGGAGCTCGAGGCCGCGGACGCGCTGGTCCTGGTGGCCGACGCGGGCCATGCCCAGGCCGCGCAGCAGATCGAGGCGGTGGAGCGCATCCTCGAGGAGATGGAGCTTTCCGACATCCCGCGCGTGCTGGCGCTGAACAAGTGGGATACCCTGGACACGCAGGCACGCGAGGCCACGGCCGCGGCCTATCCGCACGGCATTCCCATCCGCGCGCGCGACCGCGCGAGCCTCGAGCCCCTGGTGCGCGCCGTGCTCGACCTGCTTTCCGGCCACCAGGGCGGCATCCAGGCAGGACCGCCCCGCGCCCCGCGCGCGGCCGAACCCGCCGTTCCCTCAGGCCCGGACGACGAAGCCGCCTGGGACGACGACATCCCCACCGAGTACATCCCTTAGCGAAGCTCCGGCCGACGCCTTCGCCCGAGGCGGCTGTCCGTTACTTCTCGCCCTTCTCGTCCGGCGGCGTCTTCGTCTTCGGGGGCCTCGGCAGCTTGCCGAGATCCGGCGGCGGGTAGTCCGGAGGCGGGTTGACCCCGCCCTGGATGCGGTCGCCCGCATCGAACGGGAATTTCAGGATCGGCGGCCTCTCGGCGAGGGGCGTCTTTTCGTCGCTCATGGTCTGCTCCCCGGACGTCCCTTCGGGCGTCCTGTCGCGAGGCGTTCCCTCACTGCTTCTTCACGAACTCCACCAGCTCGACGCCCGCCTCGGGGGTGATGAGCATGCCGTCGTCGCCGCAGTTCTCGGCGACGTTGTCGTCCGTGACCCAGGAGGGGTTGGTCAGGAAGATGTTGGTGTCCTCCGCGCCGTCTCCGAAGTAGCCGGGCCAGCCGAGGATCCTGCGCCCGTCCTTCAGGTGCACGATGACGTAGCGCCGGTGGCCTGAAAAGGCGTCCGCCCAGGCGTTGCGCCTGGCGCTCACGTTGGAGAGGCCCAGGCCGCGGAAGATGCGCATGTGCGCGTCGTGGGTCACCGACCAGGCGTAGAGCAGGGCCAGGGCCACGGCGATGGCGAACATGCCTGCCATGTTCGGCAGCCTGAGGACGATGGCCGGGCTCTGTTCCCCGCCCGGGGCCGGACCGGTCCACAGGGTGAAGGGCAAGGCGTCGAAGAAGAGCGAGTAGATGAAGAAGATGAGCAGCGTGAGGATGGCCGCGTTGACCGTCTTGTCGAACTGGCTGCGCGTGATGGCGGGCGTGAGCGCGTCCGCCAGGGCCATGGCCAGGAAGCCCGGGATGAACAGAAAAAGGATGGTGATGAGATGTTGGTCCATGACACCGAAAATCCGCCGATGGGGGATCGGTGTCAACGGAAGAGTGCCGGAAAAAACATCCCTCGTCCTGTTTGGTCAATTATCCCGAGGCCTAATATTTTTTTCGCGAGCCGCGGCACGTTCAGGCTGACCTGCGCGACGAGCCCGGCCTAGCCCTCGACGTCCTCGGTCGCGACGGTCTTGCCGCGGCGCCAGGGGTTCTCCTCGCCGCGCGCGAGGCGCACGATGTTCTCGCGGTGCTTCCAGTAGAGCAGGGTCATGGCCACGAGCCCGGCCGGGACGAAGCCGAAGCTGCCGCCGAGCAGCAGGAGCAGGGGCAGGGCCGCGCCGAAGACCAGGGCGCCCAGGGAGACGAAGCCCGAGGAGGCGATGGTCGCGATGCACAGCGCCACGGAGAGGATCACGGTCCAGGGGGCCAGGGCCAGGAAGGCGCCGATGGTCGTGGCGAAGCCCTTGCCTCCCCTGCCGCCCAAAAAGCACGAGTACATGTGGCCGACCACGGCCGCCAGGGCGCACAGCGAGAGGAAGAACCAGCCGTGGCTGAAGCGGGTGGCGGCCCACACGGGCAGGAATCCCTTGAGCAGGTCCAGGGCCAGGGCGGCCACGCCGTATCTGGTGCCGCACAGCCTGGCCACGTTGGTCGCGCCTATGTTGCGCGAGCCGTGCTCGCGCGGGTCGATCCCGCAGACCATCTTGGCGATGAACAGGCCGAAGGGGATCGAGCCCAGGACGTAGGTCATGATCAGCCAGCCGAAGTTGAGGATCATCGAGCGCTCCTTGCAAAGATGGCGACGGGATACGGGATGGGGCATCCTTACCGAAAATCGCCCCGCGGGCAAGGGCGCAGGCCGTGAAGGCCCCGCCCGGCCCGGAAAAATCGCTCTCGGGGCCGACGAGGGGCTGGACGTATTCATTCTCTTTGGGTATAGAATTGTACGTCAGGCGGCCCTGCGTCCGTTCGCACGGCGGGCAGGCGCGGCCGCGGCGATCACGCCCAAGGAGAACGTCCATGTCCCTGTCCAGGAAGGCCGTCGTCGCGCATCTGCGCCATCTGCGGGACGGGGCGCTGCATCTTGTGCGCCAGGGGCGCCGCGAGGAGGCCCTGCGCCTCTTCGAGCGCGCGCTCGAGGCCGCCCCGGCCGATCCCACGCTGCTTTGCGACCTGGCGGGGTGCCAGGCCGCGCTCGGCAGGCGGCTCGACGCCTGCCGCACCCTGGCGGCCCTGCTTCTCCACCATCCGCACCTCGAAGGGCACCGCCGGCTCTACGAATCCCTGGCCCGGGGGGAATCCCCGGCCTGACGCTTCACCCGGAAGAGCCCGTGGGCCAGGGCTGCGCTCCAGACGGGCCGTCCCCACACGTTTTTCGTGTCGCGAAAGCCTTTTCCCCCGTTCCCATCGTCGCGCGGCTGTGGCATATTGCGACCATGGACCCCTGGCCGCATCACGTCGCGCCTGCCCGGCGGGCCATGCCCGCGCGCCCGGCTCCTGTCCCGCGTCTCCCGCGAGGAGGGCTGGGCCTGCCTGCGCGCCGGACCCCGCCGCCCGCGTCCTTTCTCCTGCGCCGCATCTCGCCCACCCCAGGCACGCCCGGCCACACGCGCGACAAGGCCGCGCCCGGCGGCGGGGGCGACCGCTTCCTGCGCTGCGGCTCCTGCGGCCACACCCTGGCGCCCGCGGGGGCGCGCATAGAGGCCTTCGGCGCGCACGTGCACGTCTTCTCCAACCCCGCGGGGCTGGTCTACGAGCTCGGCTGCTTCGCCGGGGTCTTCGGCGCCCAGGGCGAGGGGCCGTTCGTGGCGCAGTTCTCGTGGTTTCCGGGCTATGCCTGGCAGGTGGCCGTGTGCGGCGGCTGCCGGGCGCACCTGGGCTGGCTCTACCGCCCGGAAGGCTCGTTCGCGCTGCCGCCGGAGATTGGCGGCATCACCGGCTTCGGGGGCTTCTGGGGGCTCATACTCGGCCACGTCGACGAGGATTGATTTCAGGCCGTCCCAAGGGCCCCGTCTGCGGCGTTGCCGCGAGAGGTTCAAACCCTCGCGTATGAAGCAATACGCGTCGGGCTTGAACCTCTCTTGCGCCTTGCATCCGGGACCCTTGGAACGGCCTGAAAATACCGTTCATCCCAATCCGCTGCCGGAGAGGCGAGAAATTGGCCGCGGGCTGCCCTACAGTCCTCGTCTGCCGCGTTGCCGCGAGAGGTTCAAACCCTCGCGTATGCGGCAATACGCGTCGGGCTCGAACCTCTCTTGCGCCTTGCATCCGGAACCCTTGGAACGGCCTGAAAATGCCGGTTCGTCTCCATCCGCTGTCAGAAAGGCGAGAACTTGGCCGCAAAAAAGCTCAGGCCCGGCGTGTACTTTCCCATACGCGCCGGGCCTGAGCTTTTTTTGCGCCGCGAATCCGAGGCCTTGGAACGGCCTGGGAAACGAAACGTGTCGTCACTCCGGGGGGATTCCCGGCAGGCCCCGCATGATCACTCCGCCAGGGCCTCGGCCACGCGGATCTCGTTGCTCAGGGGATCGGCCTTGCCGAAGCGCAGCATGCAGGGCTGCCCGGCGATGAACTTCTCGCCGCACAGGTCCTTGGGCGCGCGCACGAAGATCTGCAGTTCCGGCACCGAGAAGTTGATCAGATTGCCGCATTCCTCCACGGCCACGGCGTGCCAGAACTTTTTCGGGGTCTGCTTGACGTGCAGGAGCTTCCAGTAGCGCGGCCTGAAGCGCTGCACCTGGGAGGCCGCCTCCAGCCGGGCGGTGAGGCGCGGCAGCATGGCGGCCAGCTCCTCCGCGTCCCACAGCGCCTGCCCCCGGGTGAGGAAGGCGTGGATCTGCGCGGAGTTGATCAGGTCCGGATAGCGCCGGAGCGGCGAGGTGGAGGGCGCGTAGGCCTCGAGCCCGAGCGCGCGGTGGGGCTTGGGCGCGGCCTCGAGCAGGCTCGGCCCCATCTGCTTGACCGTGCGGAAGATGTCCAGCGGCTCGCTCCAGATTCCGGCCAGCTCGCGCGGCAGGGCCACGTCCTGGGTGCGGTGCAGGAGCGCGATCCCCTTCTCGCGGGCCCACAGGGCCGCGGCCTCGTTGGCCAGGATCATGAACTCGCTGACCAGGAGCTGCGAGCCGGGCGTCTCCTTCTTTTCCGCGACCTCCACTTGAACGTCATTTTTTTCTTCCGTGAGCGAGATCTCGGGCTCGGGCCGCTGGATGACCACGGCCCCGCGCTCGATGCGCCGCTCGCGCAGCGCCCGGGCCACGGCGTGGGCCAGGCCGTAGCGTCCCGTCTCCTCCGCGTCCTCGGCGATGGCCTCTTCGGCCGCCTCGTAGGTCACGTTGGCGGACAGGCGCACGGGCGCGAAGCGGATGTCCTTCTCGAGCACCGCGCCGTTCTCGGCCAGCAGGAACTCGGCCACCAGCGCGGGCCGGACCTTTTTGGCCACCAGGCTGTAGATGTCCGTGGCCAGTGCCTCGGGCATCATGTAGGCCGCGCCCTCGGGCAGGTAGATGCTCGTGGCCCGGTCGCGCACCGCGCGGTCGAGCTCGCCGCCGAACTCCCAGGCCAGGGCCGGGCAGGCCAGGGCCACCGAGAGGCGGATGCCGCCGGGCGCGCGGCGGATGGAGAAGGCGTCGTCGATGTCGCGCGTGGTCGCGGAGTCGATGCTCACGTAGTCGGCGTCGGCGGCATCCGGCTCGGACAGGGCGGCCACGGCCTCGGCCTGCCGCGCCGTCTCGGCCGCGTGCTCGTCGGCCCAGCCGTCGCCCCAGGCGAAGCCCGCCTGGTCGAGCAGATAGTTGTAGTGCGGCGGCACGAGGCCCCACTTGCGCGCGATGAGCAGCGCGAGGTGCGGGTTCTCGGGCAGGCCCTTGCGCAGCTCGCGCCACACGGCCTCGCTCTCGCGGTCCTCGGGATCGCGGATGCGCGCGAGCAGGATCTGGCGCAGCCGGTTCTCGGTCGCGTCGTCGCCGAGGCGCGGCGGGGTCTGCCCGGCGGGCAGGTTCCACAGCGTCTTCACGAAGTCGCGGCCCGCGGTGACCAGCTGCTCGGCCACCCGCTGGCGCTCGGCCTCGCCCATGCGGCGCTCCACCTCTTCGGCGGAGTAGATGGCGAAGCTCGGGGGCTGGAACTTGAAGTGCGTCTTCCGGCCGAGGAGCGCGCGGCCCACGGCCGCGACCGTGTCCACGTCCGGCTCCTGGGCCGTGAGCTCCGCGAACCACTCGGCCCCGGCCGCGTCCACCTCGCCCTGGGCGAGCTCCCACAGGACCAGGGCGTCCACGCCCGCCTCCAGGGAGTTGCGCAGCTCGGCATGGCGCCGCACGGCGTCCTCCATGCCGGAGCGCGTGGTTACGCCCTCGTAGACGGGGCCGGACCAGGGCAGGAGCCGGGCCGCGGGCACGAGCGTCTCCCGGCCCGTCTGGGTGAAGACGTGCATCCGGCCGGATTTCTCTCCGGCCACGAAGCCCACCATCGGCTGGTTGCCCTGCATGAACTCGACGATGCACCCGGGACCCGGGTGCTGCACAAGACTGGATGTCATGGAACGAAAAACCGCCTTTACCGCGCCGATGCGCGAACCCCCTTCCTAACCCGGGGCCGCCGTCTTGTCACCCCTGTCCCGGCCTCGGCCGTTCCCGGCGCCGCACCGTCCCGCCTCCGGTCGCGCCCCGGTCGCGTCCCGATTTTCATCCTGTGCCATAAGGCGCGGCAGCTCCTGCACCTTGCGCGAGACCGGGGGAAGACGGTAGGGAGACGTTTCGCGCAACGGCGCTTCACAGGAGGGCGGCATGGCAGTCATCATGGGCACGGCCGGGCACATCGACCACGGCAAGACTTCTCTGGTTCGGACCTTGACCGGCATAGACTGCGACCGCCTTTCCGAGGAGAAGCGGCGGGGCATCACCATCGAGCTCGGCTTCGCCTACTACGACCTGCCGGACGGGCAGCGCCTCGGCATCGTGGACGTGCCCGGCCACGAGCGCTTCGTGAAGAACATGGTCGCGGGCGCGGCGGGCATCGACTTCGTGCTCCTGGTCATCGCCGCGGACGAGGGCGTGATGCCGCAGACCCGCGAGCACCTGGAGATCTGCTCCCTGCTCGGCACGACCACGGGCCTCGTGGCCCTGACCAAGACCGACATGGTGGACGAGGACTGGCTGGCCCTGGTCACCGAGGACGTGCGCGAGTTCCTCTCCGGCACCTTCCTCGACGGCGCGCCCATCGTGCCCGTCTCCTCGTCCACGGGCGCGGGCTTCGACGAGCTGCGCGCGGCCGTCGCGGCAATCGTCTCCGCGCACACGGAGCGGCGGCGCTCGGACCTCCTGCGCCTGCCCGTGGACCGCGTCTTCACCATGAAGGGCTATGGCACGGTCATCACCGGCACCCTGGTCTCGGGCAGCGTGAAGGTGGGCGACGACCTCGCGCTCTATCCCTCGGCCCTCCCGGTCAAGGTGCGCACGCTGCAGTCGCACGGGCAGAGCGTGCAGCAGGTGGAGGCGGGCCGCCGCACGGCCGTGAACCTCTCCGGCGCGGAGGTCGAGGACATCGCGCGCGGCGACGTGCTGGCCCTGCCGGGCGCGCTCTTCCCCTCGACGGTCTGGGACGCCCGCGTGACGCTGCTCTTGTCCGCGACCAAGCCGCTCAAGCACCGCAAGCAGTTCCATTTCCACCACGGCAGCCGCGAGGTCATGGCCCGCGTCTACCTGCTCGACCGCGACGAGCTCCTGCCCGGCGAGAGCGCGCCCGCGCAGATCCGCTTCGAGGAGCCCATGGTCGGCGTCTTCGGCGACCGCTTCGTGATGCGCTCCTACTCGCCGCTGCGCACCATCGGCGGCGGCGTGCTGCTCGGCCCCTGGCCGCGCCGCTTCAAGCGCCGCTCCGTGGAGGCGGCGAGGCTCCTCTCCCTGCCCCAGGCCGCGCCCGAGGAGCTGGTCCTCTTCCAGCTCGACATGGCCGGGACCGCCGGGCTCTCCTTCGCCCGCCTCCTCGTGGGCACGAACCTGGAGAGCCGGGGGCTGGAGAAGATCCTGAACGACCTGGGCGGCCGCCAGCAGGCGCTGATGTTCGACCGCGAGGAGCGGGCCTACGTGGCGGGCCGGATCTGCGACGAGCTTTCCGCCTCCGCCCTGGCCCACGTGGCCGACTACCACCGCCGCGAGCCCATGAAGCCGGGACTGCCGCGCGGCGCCCTGGCCTCGGGCTGGGGCCGCGACGTCTCCCCCAAGCTCTTCCACTTCCTGGTGGAGCGGCTGCTCAAGAAGGGCGAGCTCGTGCAGGAGCAGGAGATGCTGCGCCTGCCGGGCCACAAGGTCTCCCTGGCCTCGGACCAGGCCAAGCTGCGCGAGGCCGTGCTCTCGGCCTACGCCAAGGGCGGCGTCACCCCGCCCAACCTGAAGGACGTGCTCGATCCGCTGAACGTGGACTTCAAGGCCGCGGCTCCGGTCTTCAAGCTGCTCACGGACCAGGGCGAGCTGGTGAAGGTCAAGGAGGACATGTACTTCGCGCGCAGCGCCGTGGACAGCCTCGTGGCCATGATCACGGAATGGTTCAAGCAGAACGACGACCTCGGCCCGGGGTCGCTTCGGGACCTCACGGGCCTTTCGCGCAAGTACGCCATCCCGCTGCTCGAGTGGCTGGACAAGGAGAAGATCACCGTGCGCGTGGGCGACAAGCGGCTTCTGCGCAAGCGCTGAGGCGGGCCGGACGGCCCGGGGAATGAAGGACGCGCCGGAAGCGGCGCAATGAAAAAAGCCCTGTCTCGCGACAGGGCTTTGATCTTCTTGTGGGGCGAACGATGGGGCTTGAACCCACGACCCCAAGGGCCACAACCTTGTGCTCTGCCAACTGAGCTACGTCCGCCGTAAAGGGAAAAGTCAGATACACAGCGGTCCGCCCGATGTCAAGGGCGTCGTCGCGCATTCGCCGCAAAGCTTTCGGCGCGGCGTGCGGCCTTCGCCCGCCGCGTCTTCCTCTCGGGCCTCCCTCAAGCCTTGCGCAGCAGAGCGGCCAGGGCCTCGGGGTCGTGCACCGGGTCCTCGCAACTGCGCCTGGCGCGGCAGACGTAGGCCGTGGCCCGACCGTCCAGCATGGTCCGGCCCTCGGCCGCGGGGCAGAGCCCGTCCGTCTCGGCCGCGTCCTTTTCGTCCCCCGGGTCCTTGAAGACCAGGGTGGCGTCCGGGGCGAAGGTCCTGCCGTAGGCGGCGAGCAATCCCTGGGTGTCCTCGGCGCCGCATTTCCCGACCACGACCACGTCCGCGCCGCCGCGCTCATCCTGGGGGTGCAGGGGAGAGAGGCCGCAGAGCAGCATGGCGAAGGCGTCCGGCCGCTGCCCGGCCTTGCCCGCCACGTACCCGGCCACGGCCTCGGCGCGCTCGCGGAAGCGCTCCTGCCCCGTGATGCGGGAGAGCCGCGCCAGGGCGAGCACGGCCGCGGAGTTGCCCGAGGGCATGGCCGCGTCGTAGATGTCCTTCTGGCGCACGGGCAGGGCGGCCTCGCCCACGGCGCGGGCCGGGGTCTGGAAGAAGCCGCCGTGCTGCGCGTCGTCGAAGTCCTCGACGAGGATCCGGGCCAGGGAGGTCGCCTCGCGCAGCCAGCGGGGCTCGCCCGTGGCCTCGGCAAGCTCCAGGAGCCCCCAGGCGAGGAAGGCGTGGTCGGCCAGCAGGCCCGGCACCGCGGCCTCGTTCTCGCGCCAGCGGTGCAGCAGGCGGCCGTCCGGCATGCGCAGCCTGGAGAGGATGAAGTCCGCGGCCCGCGCGGCCTCGCGCGCCCAGGAAGGCTCGAACGCCCTGGCCGCCTTGGCCAGCGCCGCGATCATCAGCCCGTTCCAGTCCGTGAGCACCTTGTCGTCCATGTGGGGCCTGGGCCTGCGGGAGCGGTAGAGCAGCAGGCGGCTGCGCACGGACTCGAACTTCTCGGCAAAGGATTTCTCGCCCATGCCCAGGCGGGCCGCCAGCTCGGCCGGGGTGCCCGAGAGGTGCAGCACGTTGGCGCCGGTGCGCTCGCGCCGCGCCTCGTCCTCGAAGTTGCCTTCCGGCAGCACGCCGAAGAGCTCCCTGGCCCATTCGGCATCCAGGTCCAGCGCCGCGTCCAGGTCCTCGTCGCGCCAGACGTAGAAGAGGCCTTCCTGCCCCTCGCTGTCCGCGTCCTCGGCCGCCAGGAAGGCGCCCAGCGGCCCGCGCAGGTCGCGCAGCACGTAGCCGGCGATCTCGCGCGCGGTCTGCGCGAAGAGCGGCTCGCCCGTCACCTGCCAGGCCTCGGTGTAGGCCATGAGCATCATGGCCTGGTCGTAGAGCATCTTCTCGAAATGGGGCAGCAGCCAGCGGGCGTCCGTGGAGTAGCGGTGGAATCCGAAGCCCACGTGGTCCCAGAGGCCGCCGAGCCGCATGGCGACGAGCGTGCCGCGGACCATCCCGAGGCTGTGCGCGTCCCCGCTCGCGCGGTGGTGGCGCAGGAGCATCAGCAGCTGGTGCGGGGAGGGGAACTTGGGCGCGGTGCCGAAGCCGCCGTGCTCCGCGTCGAAGCGCTCGGCCAGGATGCCCGCCGCGCGGTCGAGGACGTCGTGGCCGAAGTCCGCGGGCTCGCCCGCCTGCTCGATCTCGCGCAGGTGGCCCACGATCTTGGCGGCCGCGCTTGCCGCCTCCTCGTGCTGCGTGCTCCATATCTGGGCCAGGCGCGGCACGAGGTCCAGCATGCCCATGCGGCCGGGCAGCGACTGCTTGGGGATGTAGGTGGCGGCGAAGAAGGGCTCGCCCCCGGGCGTCAGCACCACGTTCAGCGGCCAGCCGCCCCCGCCGGTCAGGATCTGGCAGGCGGTCATGTACAGCGAGTCCACGTCCGGCCGCTCCTCGCGGTCCACCTTGACGTTCACGAAGACCGCGTTCATCAGCGCGGCCACGTCCTCGTCCTCGAAGCTCTCGTGGGCCATGACGTGGCACCAGTGGCAGGTGGAATAGCCGATGGACACGAAAAGCGGCTTGTTCTGCGCCTTGGCCTCGGCAAAGGCCTCCTCGCCCCACGGCCGCCAGTCCACGGGATTTTGCGCGTGCTGCAGAAGATAGGGTGACTTCTCGCCCGCAAGGCGGTTTGCGCGTTCTGTATTCTCGGCCACGAAAAAAACCTCCGCGATGTCCGTGTGTGCGGCCCGTCGGGCCTGTGCCCGGGCTATATCCGCTTGAGCTCGGCGACGGTCCGCTCGTTGGTCACGTTGCCGGTGTTCAGCGTCGTCTTGGGCTCGATGAGCATGACCTGCGCCTCTTCCTCGGCCACGGGCATGTGCTCCACCCCGCGCGGGATGACGATGAGCTCGCCGGGGCCGAGATCCACGTCCCCGTCCCTGAAGCGGATCACGAGCCTGCCCTTGACCACGAGAAACATCTCGTCCTCGCCGTCGTGGTGGTGCCAGACGAACTCGCCCTTGAGCTTGGCCAGCTTGATGTAGGAGTCGTTCAGCTCCCCGACGACGCGGGGGCTCCAGTGCTCCGTGAACAGGGAGAACTTCTGCGCGAGATCGACCTTTTCCATGGGGACTTCCTTTGGGCATTTCAGGGCCTCGGGGGACGCCGCGCCGGGAATGCCAGTCTGCGGCCTTCGTAGCCCGGAATCGAGGCGAGTTCAACCGAGACGCGCATTTTCCTCGTCTGCCCCGTCCTCTCGCCATCCGCCACGCAACGGTTGACGACGGGCCGCGATGCGCCTATTGATCGCCAAACTTGAGTCATATCCTGATGCATGTCATACGGAATCTGAATTGACGGATATGATGATCGCAAGGAGAGAGAGGATGAGCAACAAAGTGAAGTATGTCCATACAGGACTCATTGCGCGCGATTGGAGGCGCATGGTCGCCTTCTACGTGGAAGTCTTCGGCTTCACGCGCACGGACAACCATATCGATGCGTCCGGTGAGATCGCCGAGGAGCTGACCAACATTCCCGAAGTGGCCATCCGCGGCACGCACCTCGGCTTTCCGGGCTGCCCGGGCGTGACCATGGAGATCCTCGAGTACGCCCCGCCCGTCTACCGCGCCGGGGAAAGCGCGGTGAACGACCAGGGCTTCACCCACCTCGCCTTCGAGGTCGCCTCCATCCCCGAGGTGCTGGAGAAGATGCGCGCGCACGGCTGCGACACCCTCGGCGAGGAGGCTTGCATGGAGTGCCCGGACGGCCGCACCCTGACCCTCGTCTTCGCCCGCGATCCCGAGGGCAACGTCATCGAGCTGCAAAGCTTCGCCGACTAGCCCCGGCCTTGCATCGCCCCGCGCGGCGCCGCCCGTTCGGCACCCCCCGTTCGGCGGGCCGTCCGCGCGGGGCGTCCCGCCCCTTTCGCTTTCGCCGAAAAATCTAGCGGAACACGCAGGCGTTGCCCGAATCCTGGTAGCAGGCGTTGCACGAGATGCACTCGGCGGGCGAATCGCGCCCGGCGGCCCACTCGGCAGGCAGGGCGGGCTCGCGCAGCAGGGCGCGGGCCAGCGAGAAGAAGGCCACGTCCGTCTTCTCCAATACCCCGCGCATCACCGCCGGAGTCTTGTTCAGTCCCACCATGCCCACCGGCACGCCGAACTTCCCGGTGATCCTGGCCGCGATCTGCGCGGCCTGGTCCCGGAACACCGATTCCTCGTAGGGAAGCTTGGGCGTCTGGAGCATGGCCCCGCCCATGCCGCTCACCTCCACGGCGGCGAGGCCCTCGGCCGCGAGCGCCTCGCAGGCGTGCAGGCAGCCCTCGAAGACGGCGTCTTTTCCCTCTGCCGGGCCGTCGAAGTTCGTGGAGTCGATCTTCACCAGGACGGGGAAGTCGTCGCCCACGGCGCGGCGCATGGCGCGGAAGATGGAGAGCAGCATGCGCGTCCTGTTCTCCGGCGAGCCGCCGTACTCGTCCGTGCGCACGTTCACGGCCGGGTTCAGGAAGCCGCTCAGGAAAAAGCCGTGCGCGCTGTGGATCTGCACGCCGTCGTAGCCCGCGAGCTTCGCCCTGCGGGCCGCGTCGCCGTATGCCTCGACGAGTTCCGCGATCTCCGCCCGGCTCGGCGTGAGCGCGTTCCAGCGCTCGCCGTTTCTCCCGGCGAAGGTGGCCTGCAGCACGATGGGGCAGCCCCTCGCGTGCGCGGCTGCGGCCAGGCGCGCGTGGCCCTCGATCAGCGCGTCGTCGTAGAGCCCCAGGATGCCGGGCAGCACGCCCGCCACCGGCGTGACGTGCGTGGCGCTGGTGATGATCATCCCCACGCCGCCGTCGGCCAGCTCCTCGTAGACCTCCACCAGGCGGTCGGTGGGCCGCCCGGCCTCGTCCGCCATGCGCTCCCAGGTGGCGGAGCGCACGAGCCTGTTGCGCAGCGCGATGCCGCCGATTCGTATCGGATCGAAAAGCGTTTTCATGGCTGAACCTCCAGAGGGCGCGGCGCACCGGTTTCCGGATTGAATACGCGCCTTCGGGCGTTGGCGGAAGTACGCACCGTTTCGTTCCCCGGTATGCAAAAGGTGACCGGGGCGAGCGGGCAGGGGAGGAGGGCGGCCGCTCGGCCCGCCGGGACCGGCCCGCTAGGGCCGGTCGTCCGGATAGGCGGCGGCCACGGAGGCCTTGTACTCGGCGAAGGTCCCGGCCTCGATGGCCGCGCGGGCCCGCGCCGCGAGGTCCAGGAAATAGTGCAGGTTGTGGATGGAGTTCAGGCGCAGGGAGAGGATCTCCTTGGCCGCGAAGAGGTGGCGCAGGTAGGCGCGCGAGAAGGTGCGGCAGGTGTAGCAGGAGCAGGCCGGGTCCAGCGGGCGGTCGTCCTCGCGGAACTCGGAGCGCTTGATGTTGACCTTGCCGAAGCTCGTGAACAGCGTGCCGTTGCGCGCGTTGCGCGTGGGCATCACGCAGTCGAACATGTCGATGCCGCACTCGATGCCGGTCAGGATGTCCATGGGCGTGCCCACGCCCATGAGGTAGCGCGGCCGGTCGTCCGGCAGCTTCGGCCCCATGTGGGCCATGATGCGGTACATGTCCGCCTTGGCCTCGCCCACGGAGAGGCCGCCCAGCGCATAGCCCTCGAAGCCGATGCGCGCGAGCCCCGCGAGGCTCTCCTCGCGCAGGTCCTCGAAGATGCCGCCCTGCACGATGCCGAAGAGCATCTGGTCGCCCGTGCCCGCGGGATAGGCCGCCCGGCAGCGCGCGGCCCAGCGCTCGGTCAGCGCCAGGGACTCGGCCGCGTAGTCGCGGTTCGAGCCGCCCGGAGGGCACTCGTCCAGGACCATCATCACGTCCGAGCCCAGGTTGCGCTGAATGGAGACGACCTTCTCCGGGGTGAAGAGGTGGCGCGAGCCGTCCAGATGCGAGCGGAACTCCACGCCGTCCTCGCCCAGGCGCCGGAGGTCCGACAGGCTGAAGACCTGGAACCCCCCGGAATCCGTGAGGATGGGGCCGTCCCAGCCCATGAAGCGGTGCAGCCCGCCGCGCCGCGCCACCAGCTCGTCGCCCGGGCGCAGGTAGAGATGGTAGGTGTTGCCCAGGATCATCTGTGCCCCGGCCGCGCGCAGGTCCGCCGGGCAGACCGCCTTGACCGATCCCACCGTGCCCACGGGCATGAACATGGGGGTCTGCACGACCCCGTGGGCCGTGGCGAGGCTCGCGCGCCGCGCGAAGCCGTCGCGCGCGTGGATGGTGAAGGTTCCGGGCTGCTGCATGGTCTCGGGCTCTCGAAATGTCGTGTGGATGAAGGGGCTGCCGGGCGTGCCGTCCGGGCCGGGCTCGGCAGCGATACCCAATGCCGCGCGGCCTGTAAACCCCTCCCCGCGCCCCGTCATCTCTGCCGGGCGTTGTCGCCGTGTCCCGTATTGACGGAGTGAAACAGTCGTATTATGTTAGGCAAAACATATGTGATTGCGCCGTGAAGGCGCACTCCGCGCGGCCCGTCCGGTCCCGGTCGGCACCCGCGCGAGAAAACGGAGGATCATCATGTCCCAGACCGATTACGCGCGCCTGCAGGATGTCCTGATGAAGGAACTGCGGCTCATGCACTACCCCATCGCCATCAAGTACTTCTTCGATGCCGC
Source organism: Desulfovibrio sp. X2 (assembly GCF_000422205.1). Taxonomy (NCBI): domain Bacteria; kingdom Pseudomonadati; phylum Thermodesulfobacteriota; class Desulfovibrionia; order Desulfovibrionales; family Desulfovibrionaceae; genus Desulfovibrio; species Desulfovibrio sp. X2. Next base: position 79,847 of record NZ_ATHV01000004.1, on the reverse strand, counting down.
CGAGCTCGAGCGCTTCAAGAAGGAGGCGGAATACTACCAGCCGGTCAAGCCCCTGACCTTCTGCCAGGCCGAGATCGGCGCGCGCATGGAGGGCATCTCCGTGCTCATGGAGGAGGAGAAGCTCGGCTGCACCAACGCCAAGTTCGTCTTCGGCTGGAAGGGCATGGACGAGGGCGAGGTCAAGAGCCACTCCAAGTACGCGAGCGACCTCGAGCAGGCCGGGCGCTTCGTGGCCACCAAGCCCCGCCTGCCGGAAGGCAAGCTCCTGGCCGTGGCCGTCACGCCGCTTGCCGCCACCCTCTTCGACCCCGACGTCATCCACTTCTACTGCGACAACATGCAGGCCTACCACCTGCTCGGCGACTGGATGGCCGTGCGCGACATCCACCCCCTGCGCCCCAACCTGACCGTCAACTCCGCGGCCTGCGGCGGCAACGTCTACGTGCACGACACAGGCCTGGCCAACCTCTACCTGGCCTGCAGCGGCAGCTACAACTCCGGCAAGACCGAGCGCGGCGAGATCAACGTCTCCATCCCCGGCAAGGACCTGCCCGCCATGGTCGCGCGCCTGGAAAAGCGCATCGCCGACAAGGGCGGAGCCGCCATCACCCGCCTGGGCGAACCCTTCCCCGGCGCCGACATCTGCAAGAACTGCCCGCTCATCACCTTCACCAAGGGCAAGGCGCCCGAGGCCTAGGCGCACGCCGCAACGAGCCTCCGGCGGGCAGGGAAGGGCTTGCGCGCCCCTCCCTGCACCCTCCCCGCGCCAGAGAGGGGCTGCGCGCCCCTCTCTGGACTCTCCCGCGCGAGGCTCGGCCTCGACCCGCTCCGCAAGCGATCCGATTGACGAACGGACAGGGGCTGCCTGGGCGTGAGAGGCCGCAGAACGAGAGCGTTCGCAAATGTCCTCTCTATGAGGTTCCTCTTCCTCCTCCAGCCTCAGCGCACCACCGCCCCTCCACGCCCAGGCGACCTCCTGTCCATCCGCCCCAGGCCCCGCTCGCGAAGGCGGGTCGAGGGGGTGACCCCCTCGCGGGGGATGGTCCAGGAAGGGGCGCGCAGCCCCGGAGGGATAATCCCTTCCTGGCCGCCGGAGGCATCTTCGGTCTTGAAATCCTACCGCTTCAGCAGCTTCTTCAGCTCCCGAAGGCTCCTCGTGTTGAGCACGTCCTTGGCCTCCAGCCAGCCTCGCCTGGCCTGGCCGAGGCCGAAGCGCATGGTGTCGAGGCCGCCCGGGCTGTGGGCGTCCGTGGAGACGGCCACGAGGACGCCCGCCTCCTTGGCGGCGCGGCAGTGGCGGTCGTCGAGGTCGAGGCGCTCGGGGTGGGCGTTGAGTTCGAGGAAGACGCCGCGCTCGGCGGCGGCCGCGATGACCCGCTCCATGTTCACGGCGTAGGGTTCGCGTTTGCCGATGAGGCGGCCGGTGGGGTGGCCGAGGATGGTGAAGTGCGGGTTGTCCATGGCGCGGACGATGCGCTCGGTCTGCGCGTCGCGCGGCAGGCCGAACCTGGAGTGCACGGAGCAGACGGTGAGGTCGAGGCGTTTCAGGATGGAGTCGGGCAGGTCCAGGCTGCCGTCCTCGAGAATGTCCACCTCGCAGCCCTTGAGCAGGGTGATGCCGGAGAGCCCGTCGTTCACGCGGTCGACGGCGTCGATGAGCGCGGCCAGGCGGTCGGCGTCCAGGCCGTGGGCCACGGTCACGGCCTGGGAGTGGTCGGTTATGGCCAGGTAGTCGTAGCCGCGGCTGCGGGCGGCCTCGGCCATCTCCTCGAGGCCAGCGCGGCCGTCCGAGGCGTCTGTGTGGGCGTGCAGGTCGCCGCGCATGTCCGCGAGGGTGACGAGGGCGGGCAGGCGGTGTTTTCGGGCCGCCTCGAGCTCGCCCGTGTCCTCGCGCAGCTCGGGCGGGATGAAGTCCATGCCGAAGAAGGCGTAGAGGTCCTCCTCGGTCTCTCCCGCGACCCGTTCCTCGCCCCTGAAGACGCCGTACTCGTTGACCTTGCAGCCCTGGTCCTCGGCCATGCCGCGCAGGCGCACGTTGTGGGCCTTGGAGCCGGTGAGGTAGTGCAGGGCCGCGCCGAAGCTCTCGGCGGGCACGACGCGCAGGTCGGCCGAGGGGCCGTTTCTGAGGCGGACCGTGGCGCGCGTCTCGCCCTTGGAGACGACCTCCTCCACGCGGTCGTAGGCGGCGAAGGCGTCCATGACGCGGGCGGGCCCCTTTTCGGGATCGTCGCACACGGCCACCATGTCCAGGTCGCCCACGGTCTCCTTGCGGCGGCGCAGCGATCCGGCCGGCTCCGCGCGGACGACACCCTCGACCGCGCGGATGTGGTCGAGCAGGGGCAGGGCGAAGCCTTCGGCCTCGTCCAGGCGCATGCGGCTCATCTCGTGGGTCACGCGGCCCTTTTCCAGGGCGGAAAGGGCACGGCCGATCTTGGCCTCGCTCTTCTCGCCGAAGCCCTCGAGGTCGCGGACGGCGCCGGAATCCACGGCCTTGCGGAGGTCGTCGAGGCTTTCCACGCCGAGCTTCTCGCGCAGGATGCCCACGCGCTTGGGGCCGAGGCCTTCCACCCGCAAAAGTTCCAGCAGGCCGGGCGGGTTCTCGGCGCGCAGCTTTTCGAGCAGCGGCAGCGAGCCCGTGTCCACGATCTCGCGGATCTTCTTGGCCAGGTCCTCTCCGATGCCGGGCAGCCCGGAGAGGTCTTCGTCGGCCGCGACCATGTCGGCCACGTCGCGGGCCATGGACTCCACGGTCCTGGCCGCGTTCTCGTAGGCCCGCACGCGGAATGCGTTGGCGCCGTTTATCTCGAGGTATTCGGCGACGTTGCGGAAGATGCGGGCGATGTCCGCGTTGTGCGCAGGCATGGCGCGGCTCCTTACCCGGCCGCGGGCGGCGGGATACCCGGGCGCTGCCCGGGGCAGGCGGGCCTCATTTCTCTTCCTTTTCGGGCACCATCCTGTCCGCGGGCGAGGTCTCGGCCCCTTCGCGCACCGAGCGGTACGGGTCCTCCGGCTCCACCTCGCCCTCGATCATGACCTCCTCGGGCCGCGGGGGGCGCTCCGCCCTGCCCGGTGCGCGGTCGCGGCGCTCGAAGGCCGTGCGGTCCACGCGCACCTCGTCCACCACGACCTGAAGGCCCAGATCGTCCTCGAGCAGCGAGAGCAGGAGGGCGTGCTGGCGGTCGCTCGGCAGCACGCCGCCGAGGAGTACCTGGCCGTTCTCCACCCGCAGCGAGAGTTCCACGGTCTCCACGCGGCCGTCTCCGTGCAGCTCGTCCTGCGCGGCCGCGGCCAGGGCCGCGTCGTCCATCCCCTGGAACCTGTAGGGCAGGATCGGGGCGGGGCGCAGGGGCTCTTCCACGGATTCGGCGGGGCCTGGGCCTCCCTCTTCGGCGGCCGCGCAGTCGCGGCAGTGCAGGGTCCAGGGCACCGCGCGCAGGCGCTGCATGGAGATGTCGCGGCCGCAGGCCAGGCAGGTGCCGTAGGTGCCCGCGCCGATGCGCAGCAGCGCGTCGTCCATCTCCTTCTCTCGGTCGCGGGCGAGCCGTTCCTGCTCCTCGAGCGCGAGCTGTCCCGTGTCCTTGCGGCTGCGCTCCTCGTATTCCACCTCGGGCGCGGAAAGGCGCAGGCGTTGCTCCTCGAGCCTTCCGGCCTCCTCGCGCAGTTCGCGCAGGCCGTTTTCCAGAAGGTTCCGCATTTCCTCGATCTGTGATTGCGTGAGCATGCTGCCCCCTTGTCGTTCGGTTTTGATGGGGCGCGGGGCGCCCATCGTTTGCAGGGGCCGTTTCCAGCCGAAAGGAAACGGCCGCGGCGGCTAGCTCCCCGTCTTCTGGCAGGCTGGGCAGAAGACGGCGCTGCGTCCGGAGACCTTGATCGTTTCGAGCTTGCCGGAGCATTTCGGGCAGCAGCCGTCGCGGTGGCGATGCGCCGTGAGCATGGTGTCCGGCATGCGGGCCGGGTCCGCGCCGTTCTCCACGGCCTGCTCGAGGACCTGGCGCAGGGTCGCGTGCAGCCGCTTAAGCCCGGCCTCGTCCAGGGTGTCGACCGGGGTCCTGGGATGCAGGGAGAGCTGGAAGAGGATCTCGTCCGAATAGACGTTGCCGATCCCGGCCAGGAGGGACTGGTCCATGAGCGCGGTCTTGAGCATTCCGCGCCGCCCGGCCAGGAGCCGGGCGAAGCCGCTCCCGGAGAGCCCGGGATCCAGTGCGTCCGGCCCGAGACCCTGCTCGCGCGCCAGCGCGTCCGGCGAGGCGGCGAGCCCTATGCGGCCGAGCTTCCTGGTGCAGGCGTAGTCCAGGTCGTAGCCGTTCTCGAGGGCCAGGCGCATGCAGACGTGCTCCGGGGCCGAGTCGGCCAGCTTGTGGTACTTGAGGCGGCCGGTCATTCCGAAGTGCAGGGCGAGCCAGCCGTCGCCCGGGATGCGCGCCAGGAGGTGCTTGCCGTGGCGCGCGGTCTCCTCCAGGGCATGCTCCTCTATCGCCCGGCGCAGGTCGTTCGCGGAGACGCCGTCCAGCAACCCCGTCTCGAGGTCCTGCACGGACTCGATGCGCTTGTGCAGGGCCGTTGCTTCCAGATAGCGGCGAAAGACCTCCACGTCGGGCAGTTCCGGCATTGCGGGCTCCTTGGACCGTGTTCCCGCCCCTGCGTCGTTTTGCGGCCGTGGGAAAAGGGCGCCCCGATGGCGGACGCGCCGGTCTCCGGGGCGCCATGCGCGTCCCGGTGCGGGCGGACCGGCGCGTCCGCTCCAGAGGGGAGGGAACGACCATACGACGTCACGACGGATGTGGGAAGGGGGGAGGGGAATTTTCTGGGGTTCTCTTCGGGGAAGGAACTGGCTGTCCACCGTTTCGGGGCCAAAAACGTTTTCTTCGGGCAGAAGGGCGCCCCGCTTCCTGGAGTGGACGCCGCCCGGCCGCCCGGCGTATATGCCGAATGGTCCGGCCGAGTCTTCGGTCCAGATCCTTTTCCTGCCGACAGCGGTTGCCGGCGCAAACCGTCATTTTCCGAAAGACGCATCCAACGAGGCTTCCGTGAAGGAGACCCTGCGCGTGCTGCGCGACATCTGGCGTCTTGCCAGGCCCTACTGGTTTTCCGAGGACCGCTGGCCGGGCCGCGGGCTCCTGGCGGTGATCGTGTCCATGAGCCTCGGGCTCGTGTTCCTGAACGTGCTCTTCAACAAGTGGAACAACGCCTTCTACGACACGCTGCAGAACCACGACCTGAAAGGCTTCTACCACCAGCTCGGCATCTTCGGCGTGCTCGCGGCCAGCTACATCACGGTGGCGGTCTACCAGCTCTACCTGCGCCAGATGCTGCAGATCCGCTGGCGGCGCTGGCTCACGGAGCGGTACCTGGGCGAGTGGCTGGGGGACAAGGTCTACTACGGGCTGCAGATGCGCAACGGCGACACGGACAACCCGGACCAGCGCATCGCGGACGACATCGGGCTGTTCATCGAGCAGACCCTGACCCTCTCGCTCGGCTTCCTCGAGTCCGTGGTCACGCTCGTCTCCTTCACGAGCATCCTGTGGATGCTCTCCGGCACGCTCTCCATCGCGCTCTTCGGCCATGCGCTGCGCGTGCCCGGGTACATGGTCTGGGTGGCCGTGGTCTACGCCATCGTGGGCACCTGGCTGACCAAGCGGGTGGGCCATCCGCTGATCCGGCTGGACTACGACCAGCAGCGCTACGAGGCGGACTTCCGCTTCTCGCTCGTCCGGCTTCGCGAGAACGCCGAAGGCGTGGCGCTCTACGGCGGCGAGAAGGACGAGGCCGGGCTCTTCTCCGAGCGCTTCGGCCACGTGGTGCGCAACTGGTGGGAGATCATGAAGCGGCGCAAGCGGCTCGCCTGGCTGACCACGGGCTACGGCCAGCTGGCCGTGGTCTTCCCCTTCCTGGCCGCGGCGCCGCGCTACTTCTCCGGGGCCCTCCAGCTCGGCGGGCTCATGCAGACGGCCTCGGCCTTCGGCAACTTCCAGGGCGCGCTCAGCTGGTTCGTGGCCGCCTACCCGCAGCTGGCGCAGTGGAAGGCCACGGCGGACCGGCTGACCCACTTCACGCAGGCCATGGACGAGGCCAGGGACGGGGCGCGCACCCTCCGGGAGAAGGGCGGCGTGCTCGTGCGCCGCACGGGCGCGGACGAGCGGCTGCGCGTGCGCGACGTGGCGCTCGACCTGCCGGACGGCAGGCCGCTGCTCTCGAACATCTCCTTCACCCTGGCGCCGGGCGGGAGCCTGCTCGTGACCGGGCCTTCGGGCGCGGGCAAGAGCACGCTCGTGCGCGCCATCGCCGGGCTCTGGCCGCACGGCCGGGGGCGGATCGAGCTGCCCGCCTCGGGCCGGATGCTCTTCCTGCCGCAAAAGCCCTACCTGCCCGTGGGCACGCTGCGCGCCGCGGTGAGCTATCCGGTTCCGGCCGGGGGCTTCGACGACGAGGACGTGCGGGAGGCGCTCACGGCCTGCGGGCTCTCGCGTCTGGCGGGCCACCTGGACGACGCCCGCTACTGGGCGCAGGAGCTCTCGCCGGGCGAGCAGCAGCGGCTGGCCTTCGCGCGCATGCTGTTGCAGCGGCAGGACTGGCTGTTTTTGGACGAGGCCAGCTCGGCCCTGGACGAGCCGGGCGAGAAGGCGCTCTACGCGCTCCTGCGCGAGCGGCTGCCGCGGGCGGCCATCCTCAGCGTGGGGCATCGCGGCACGCTCAGGGCCTTTCACGAGCACAGCCTGGTGCTCGAGCCGCTGGCCGAGGTGGCGGGCGCGTCCCCGGCCGCCCGGGAGCGCCCGGAGACGGAGGAGGCCGGGCTCGAAAAGCCCGCCACGGTGGAGATCGGCTAGCGCGAGGGCTACTTGCTGCCGGTCATGGCCGCGACCATCTTGGTCACGTTGTTCCTGAACATCTCGAGGTAGGTCGCGGCGCCCTCGCCCGGCCTGGACAGGGCGTCGGAGTACAGCTCGCCGCCGGGGCGCACGCCGGTCTCCTTGGCGATGCGCTCGATGAGGCGCGGGTCGCTCATGTTCTCCACGAACAGGGCGGAGATCTTCTCGCTCCTGATCTGCCGGATGAGACGGCTCACGCCCCTGGCCGAGGCCTCGGCATCGGTGGAAAAGCCCTCGGGCGCGAGCATGATCACGCCGTAGGCCTGGCCGAAGTAGCCGAAGGCGTCGTGCGAGGTGATGATCCTGCGCCTGGGCGCCGGGATGGCCGCGAACTCGGCCCGCACCCAGTCGTCCGTCTCCTTGATCTTCTTCAGGTAGGCCTCGGCGTTGGCCGTGTAGAAGGCGGCGTTCGCCGGATCGGCCTTGACCAGGGCCTTCTCGATGTTGGCCACGTAGATGGCGCCGTTGGTCAGGTCCTGCCAGGCGTGCGGGTCGACGACCTCCTTGCCGCCCTCGTCCTCGTCGATCATGGTGCGCGGCTTCACGCCTTTGCTCACCACGACCACCTGCCCCTTGCAGCCGGAGCTTTCCACCAGCCGGTCCATCCAGCCCTCGAAGCCGAGGCCGTTGACGAAGACCAGGTCGGCCTTGGCCAGGGTCCTGGCGTCGCTCGGGGTGGGCTCGTAGACGTGGGTGTCCGTGTCCGGTCCGACCAGGGTGGCAAGCTCCACGCGGTCCCCGGCCACGTTCTTCACCATGTCGCCGAGGATGGAGAAGGTGGCCACCACGCGAAGCGGTCCGGCCGCCCGCGCGGGGAACGGCGCGAGCAGGAGAAGGGCGGACAGGGCGGCGAGGGCCGGGACGAGGAGCCGGGCGGGGGTGGAAGGCGTATGGCTGCGCATGATGCCGTTCCTCAGCGTTTGAAGTGTCTGCGTGCGGGGCGCTGCGCCATGAGGCCGCCGCGCGGGCCGAAGCAGAGCGAGAGCAGGTAGCAGGCCCCCGCTGTGAGCACGATGGCGGGGCCCGAGGGGACCTCGCGGTAGTAGGAGACGAGAAGCCCCACGTAGCCCGAGGCCAGGGCCATGACCGTGGCGGCCGCCGACTGCGACCAGACCTGCACGGTCCAGAAGCGGGCCGCGGAGGCGGGCAGCACCAGGAGGCCCACGCACATGAGCGTGCCCAGGGCCTGGAAGCCGCCCACCAGGTTCAGCGCCACCAGGGACATGAAGACCAGGTGCACGAGGGAGCCCCGGCCGCTCATGACGCGCAAAAAGCCCGGGTCCACGCACTCCACCACCAGGGGGCGGTAGAGCAGGGCCAGGGCGAAGAGCGAGACCGTGGCGATGGCGCCCATGAGCAGCAGGGAGGAGTCGTCCACGGCCAGGATGCTGCCGAAGAGCAGGTGCATGAGGTCCACGCTGCTGCCGCGCAGCGAGACGAGCAGCACGCCCAGCGCCAGGGACATGATGTACAGCGCCGCGAGGCTCGCGTCCTCGCGCAGGGGGGTGGCGCGGGCCACGGCGCCGGAGCCCACGACCACGCCGAGCCCGGCGATGAAGCCGCCCACGGTCATGGCGGGCAGGGAGAGGCCGAAGAGCAGGAAGCCCACGGCCACGCCGGGCAGGATGGCGTGGGCCAGGGCGTCGCCCGAGAGCGTCATGCGGCGCAGCAGGAGGAAGGTGCCGAGCGGGCCGCAGCCGAGCGCCAGGGCCAGGCAGGCGCCCAGGGCGTGGCGCATGAAGGCGAAGTCCGTGAAGGGCGAGACGAGGAGGTGCGCGAGCCAGTTCATGCGGGCACCTCCCGGCAGACCTCGGCGTTTTCGTCCCAGGCCTCGGCCATGCCGTTCGCGCGCGCCAGGTTCTCCTCCGTCAGGACCTCGGCCGTGGGGCCCCAGGCCACGGGATCGCGGGCCAGGAGCAGGGTCCGGGGAAAATGGTCGCGCACCTGGGCCAGGTCGTGGACCACGGCCATGACCGTGCGGCCCTGCTCGTGCCAGGTGAGCACCAGGCGCAGGAGCACCGCGGTGGTCGCGGCGTCCATGGCCGTGAAGGGCTCGTCCAGGATGACCAGGGGCGCGTCCTGCAGGAGCAGGCGGCCGAAGAGCACGCGCTGGAACTGCCCGGCCGAGAGGCTGCCGATGGGGCGGCGCTCGAAGCCGGAGAGCCCCACGGTCTCGAGCGCCTCGTGCGCGGCGCGCCACTGCGCGCGGCTCACGCGGCCGAAGAGCCCGGTGGTCTGCCAGTGGCCCAGGGCCACCATGTCCAGCACGGTGATGGGAAAGGTGCGGTCGATCTCGGCCTGCTGGGGCAGGTAGGCCATCTCGCGGCTGGTCAGCCCGTCGCGGTCCACGTGGCCGCCCAGGGGGCGCAGCAGGCCGACGATGGCCTTCAGCAGCGTGGACTTGCCCGAGCCGTTGGGCCCGGTCACGGCGGTCAGCGAGCCCGCCTCGAAGGTGCCGGAGAGGTGGTGCACGGCGGGGTGGCCGTTGTAGCCGACGGTCAGGTCGTGGACGTGGATGAAGTGCGGCATGGCTAGTCCAAAGCCCACCAGAGCACGACCCAGAGCAGGCCGGAGACGGCGGCGGCCACGATCAGGCGGCTGCCCACGTTCCAGCCGAGCGGCGAGAAGGGCGGCCGGGCGTCGCGCGCGCCGCGCTGGGCGGCGGAAGAATGTGTGGCGGAGGCTGTCTTGTGCATGGTTTTCTGAGAACTCTTATCACGTTGCAGGGGAAAGACAACCGCTTTCATCGAAATGGCAGGGCCGGACCGCGCGCGGCGGCCGAAACACTGCCCGTTCGGGAGCGGGACGCGGTGCTCGGGGAGGCGGCTCAGCCGCTGTGCGGGGCGCGGCGCAGGTCGGGCAGGGGGCCGCACTGCGGGCAGAGCCCGAAGAATTCCAGGTGGTGCCCCTCCACGCAGAAGCCGGTCTGCACGGAGAGGAGCTTTTCCAGGACCGAGAGGTCGCAGTCCGTGACCTCGCATGCCTTGCCGCAGGAGCGGCAGACCAGGTAGTGCGAATGGCCCGGGCCCCCGGCCAGGTAGCGGTGCTCGCCGTCGGCCGCGTGCACGTAGCGCAGGAGTCCGTGCTCGCGCAGCAGGTTGACCACGCGGTAGACCGTGGCCTGGCCGATCTTTTCGCCGCGCAGGGCGCGGCAGGCCTCGGGCAGGGTGTAGCCCTGCGACGACGCGGCGAAGAGCCGCCAGACCGCCTCCTTCTGGGGGGTCAGGCGCTGGCCGAGGCGGTCGAAGAGTTGCTGCAGCCGGTCAAGGCCGGTGGGGTCGTTCGTGTTCATGGTTGAGAAAAATTATCACGTCGCGTAGGAGGCGGTCAAGGGACGCTGCGGCCGCGAAGTGAATCCCGGTGGAGCCGCCGCGATTTTTTTTTTCGCCCGCCCGGCCCGGGAGTCCTCCCGTTTCCGCCGCGGTCCGTTTATGATGGAGGCGACGAGCCGCCGAGGGGAGGGCGCCCGACGGCTTCGTCCGCACGAGGTACGCATGAGCATCTTCTCCCCGGAAAACATGGGGATATTCTCCACCACCTGCACGGCCATCGTGCTCGAGGCGCTGCCCTTCCTGCTGCTGGGCTCGCTCGTCTCCGGGCTCTTCGAGGTCTTCGTCCCGGGCGGGCGGGTGGAGCGCCTGATCCCGCGCGGCACGGCCACGGGCATCCTGGCGGGCATCGCCATGGGCGTGCTCCTGCCGACCTGCGAGTGCGGCGTGGTGCCCATCGTGCGCCGCCTGCTGCGCAAGGGCTTCCCGGCGCACGCGGCCTTCGCCTATCTCCTGGCCGCGCCCGTGGTCAATCCGGTGGTCCTCGTGGCCACCTACGTGGCCTTCCGCGGCAACCTCTGGATGGTCGGCGGCCGCGTGGCCGTGGTCTGCCTGGCCGCCGGAGTGGTCGGCTGGATCGTGTCAGGAAGCGACCCCGCCGAACTGGTGCGGCCGGACGCCGAGGCCGAGGGCTGCGGCTGCGGGCACGGCCATGACCATGCCCTCGTCCACGACGGCGCTCAGGCCGCGGCCAAGGCCGCCCCAGTGCCGCGGCCGCCGCTGCTGCCCGCCATGGCCGAGGTCCAGGCCCTGGCCGCGACAGGGCTGCGCCGTCCGGAGGAGAAGGCGCGGGGCGACGGGCACGGGCTCGGCGCGCGCCTCGCCGCGGCCGCCGCGCACATGGCCGAGGACTTCCTCTCGGCCGGGCAGTATCTCGTGCTCGGCGCCATGGCCGCAGCGGCCTTCAAGACCTTCCTGCCGCCCTCGGCCATAGCCCCCTTCGAGGCCAACGTCTTCCTGGCCGTGGGCGCGATGATCGTCCTGGCCGTGCTGCTCTCGGTCTGCTCCGAGGCCGACGCCTTCGTGGCCGCCTCGTTCGTCAGCTTCCCTGCGGCTTCCAAGCTCGCCTTCGTCACGCTCGGGCCGATCTTCGACCTGAAGCTCCTCTTCATGTTCTCCGGGACGTTCAAGAGGCGCGTGGTGCTCATGCTGGCCGTGATCCCGGCGCTGCTCGTCTTCGTGGTCTGCGCGCTGCTCGGGGTGGCCCTGAACCACGGGATAGGGCAGGGCGTGAGCCACACCTTCCTGCAGGGGGTGGGACTGTGAGGAACCTCCTCCGTCTCTCCGCCCTGCTCGAGGGCCTCGTTCTCGTCGCCCTCGGCCTGTTCATCGTCCATCTGGCGCGAAGCGGCGGCTACTGGAAGTTCCTGAATCCCAAGTTCATGCCGCTCTCCCTGGCCGCGGCCGGGCTGCTGCTCGTCTTCGGCCTGGCCGCCGGGCTGCGCCGCCCCCGTCGCGCGAACTTCCTGCGCGTCGCGGTCTTCGGGGCCTTCCTCGTCGTCTGCTGGTACGGCGGCCGGGACGCCTTCACGCCCACGGCGCCGCCTCCGGCGCGCGCCGCTACGTCCGTTGCGGCGCCTGTCCCGTCGGACCATGCCCAGACTTCCGAAGAGACTTCAGCCCAGGCCGCGCCCGCCCCGGTCTGGGACGAGGGCGGGGCCACGCCGCCCACCTCGGGCTCGGCCTTCTCGGGTGTCACGGCGCCGCACGGGGAGGCGGCCGAGCCCTCGCGCCTGACCCTGGGCGGCAAGGAATACGTGAAGATCAACCTGGCGGAGTTGTTCTTTCTCTGCCGCGACCATCCGGACGAGGCCCTGGCCGGGCGCTACGTGCTGCGCGGCAGCACGATCCAGGCGGGCGAGCTCACGCGGCATCACGAGTTCGGGGTCTTCAGGGTCTCGGTCTGGTGCTGTCTGGCGGACGCCGTGGCCGTCGGCTTGCGCGTGGCAGGGGCGCCGCCCGCCGGGCTCGCGCCGGGCGAGTGGGTGCGCGTCTACGGTCATCTGGAGAGGAAGCCCGCGGCCAAGGACCTGGAAAAGCTGCACGTCAGAGGGGTCTTTTCCACGATCGTGGACACGAACTTCGTCTTCGTCCCGGAACGCATCGACCCCATCCCGGACGAGGAGGCCTCGGGCGCGCCCTACATCTTCGAGTGGCGCGACCACGAGCCCTACGCCTACTAGACCCGGCTCAGGCCTCCGACTCCTGCGGACGGGGCGCTTCGTCCCCGCTCGTTCCGTCCGCGTATTCCTTTTCCGGGCCGCGCCGCGGCGCGGTCTGGCCGTAGATCACCCCGCACAGGACTAGGGCGGCCGAGGCGGCCTGCGCCGGGGCCAGGGCCTCGCCCAGCCAGAGCCAGCCGCCCGCCACGGCCACCAGGGGCACGAGGTTGATGAAGGCCGAGGCGCGCCCGGCGGACAGGCGGCTCATGCCCCAGTTGTAGAGGCCGAAGGCGCCGAGCGTCACGAAGCTGCCCAAAAACAGCACGCACAGCGCCGGGACCGCGGGCCAGTCCCAGGGCATGGCGCGCGGCAGCTCCGTTGCGCCGGGCAGGAAGAAGAGCGAGCCCGCCAGGGTCTGCAGCGCGGTCAGGGTCCAGGGGCCGTAGCGGCCGCAGAGTTTCTTCACGAGCAGCATGGAGCCCGCCGCGCTGACCATGGCCAGGAATTCCAGCATGTTGCCGAGAAGCGGCGCGGGCGCGGCGACGCCCGGCGCCCCGGCGAGGCTCAGCCCCGCCACTCCGGCCACGGAGAGCACGAGCCCGGCCACGGCGCGCCTGGTCAGCGGCTCGCCCAGGAAGAGGGCCGCGCCCACGGCCACCAGCACCGGCACCGAGGAGGAGACGACCCCGGCCTGCGCCGAGGTGGTGAAGCGCAGCGCGTTGGCCTCGAACATGAAGTAGGCGCAGGGGAGCAGGGCGGACATGGCGGCCAGGAGCTTCCAGTCGCCGGGCCTCGCGCCGCGCGGCCAGAGCTTTTTGGCGAAGGGCAGGAGCAGGACGAGGGCGATGACCATGCGCAGCCACATGACGCTCATGGGGCCGAAGGCGCCCACCGCGATCTTCATGGTCGAGAACGAGCCGCCCCAGAGCAGCACGGCGCCCACGAGGGCCAGAACGGGCAGGAGCCCCGAAGACGCAGGCGAAGGTACTGACGAGGAGCCCCGGGAGGCCCGGGAGAACAGGCGGGACATGCGATCCTCCGTTTTGCGCGGCAGCATACGGGCGTCCCGTCGGGCCGTCTTGCAGGAAATTGCTCTAGCCGAGGGCGTACTGGCCGGGCGTGGCGCCCACGAACTGGCGGAATTTGTTGGAGAAGTGGCTCTGGTCCGCGAAGCCCACGGCAAAGGCCACCTCGGCGATGGGCAGGCCTCGGCGCAGGAGCCTCTTGGCCCGGTCGATGCGCATCTGGGTATGGAAGGCGTGGGGCGCCATGCCCGTGTCGCGCTTGAAGACGCGCAGCAGGTGGTAGCGCGACAGCCCGGCGAGCTGCGCCAGCTCCTCGAGCGAGACCTTCTCGGCCAGGTGCGAGGCGAGGTAGTCGCGCACCTGGCGCATGGAGCGGTGCTCGCGCCCCGGATGCGGCACGCGTCCGGAGAAGTTGCCGTGGCGCGCGAAGAGGCGGGAGAAGGCCGCGACCATGGCCGACTCCCTCTGCAGCCGGTCGACGCGGTCCGGACCGCGGGCCAGCATGCGCGAGAAAGCCTGGAAGGCCCGGGTGGCCGCAGGCTCCTCGACGATGAGTCGGGCGAACTCCGGCGAGGCGATCTCGCTCTGGCAGCATTCGCGGGCCAGCGCCTGCAGCCAGGGCGTGTCCGCGTAGAACACGCGGTAGCTGGAGACCATGCCCGGGGGCGCGATGCAGCTGTGCACCTGGCCGGGATTGATGAGCGCGATCTTGCCCGGCCCCACGAAGGATTTCTCCTGCGTCGGTCCGTTGCAGTAGCTGCCTCCGGCCTCGATGACGCTGATGGTGAAATGGTCGTGGCAGTGCTTCGGGAAGACGTGGGCGCTCTTGCGGACCAGGGCGATCTCCAGGAATCGCAGGTCGGGGTCGCGCAGGAAGCGCACGTCGAGAATGGGGCGCATGGCTGATCTTCCTTACGGGTGTCGAACGGCAGTCTAGCCGTTCGGCCGGGCAGCGTATTGTACGAAATTGACGTCCCGGAGAAAAGGCCTGCGCCGGCCGGACGCGAGGCCGGGGCCTCTTTTGGCCCGCGGGCTTTTCAGGCGCGCCTTGCCGCGCTACATTGAAAGACAGGACGGAAGAGGACGGAAACCAGCATGAGCATCTTCGCCGTGGGCGACATACACGGCTGCTCGGACAAGCTCGAGCGGCTGCTCGACCGCCTGCCGTTCGTGCCGGAGCGCGACACCCTGGTCTTCCTGGGCGACTACATCAACCGGGGGCCGGACACGCGCCTGGTCCTCGAGCGGCTGCTCGCCGTGCGCGAGGAGTGCCCGGGCGCGGTCTTCCTCATGGGCAACCACGAGCAGGCCCTGCTGCGCTACGCCGAGACCGGCGACGTGGAGTACCTGCGCGTGCTGCGTACCCTGGGCGTGGAGCAGACCCTCACGAGCTACGGCAGGAAGACCATGCGCTCCCTGGGCGATCTCTCCTTCCTGCCGCCCGACCATCTGGACTTCCTGCGCTCGCTCCTGCCGCACTGGCGGCACGGGCGCTTCCTCTTCGCCCACGCGGGCGTGGCCCTGCGCGAGGGCGCGAGCACCCCGGGCGAGCTCGAGGCCAGCCTCGCGGTGCGGCCGGGGCTCATCAGGAGCCTGGAGGAGGAGGCGGAGGGCGAGACGGCCGAGCTCGTCGTCTTCGGCCATACCTCGTTCGAGACGCCCTTCGTGGCCGAAGGGCTCGTGGGCATCGACACCGGCGCCTGCCACGGCAACCTCCTGACCGCCGTGGAGCTGTCCGCCTCGGGACCCGCGGGCGTGCCGGGGCTGCGCTTCCATCACGCCTGAGCGCGCGGCGTCTCCGTTTCCTTGGCGGGCTTCTCCCCGCCGTCGCCTATGGGCGCCCGGCAGGTGCCTTCCTCCAGGCAGCGCAGCCCGTAGTCGCCGTCCAGGAACGCCTGGGCCAGGCGGCCGGGCATGTCGTCCCCGGTCATGGCCGCGTCCAGCAGGCGGGTGAAGCCGAGCAGGCGGCCGAGCATGATCAGCCGCTCGCGGATGGTTTCGGCGGGCACGTCGTGCAGCGACCCGGTGACCAGATCGCCCTCGAAGTCGGCCAGGAAGTCGTAGGCCTCGAGCACGAAGGCCACAGAGCGCGCGCGGCGCTCGCGCTGCGCCATCTCCCCGCCGCCGCCCTTGAAGCGGAAGCGCACGTAGTTCTCGCGCGGGTTGCGGCCGCAGACCGTGTCGATCATCGCGAAGTGGAACTCCACCCGTGCGTTGAGGTTCAGGTAGTCCCGCGAGATCATGGCGTAGTTGAACTCGCCCAGGGGACGCGGGCCGCGCTTGTCGGTCAGCCCCTTGACGAAGAGGCCGGAGACCGAGCCCGTGGGCGGCGGCACGCGCCAGCGCAGCCCCGGCGTGTCCATGCCCTCGCACAGCGCCAGGAGCGGCGCGCAGAGCACGTCGCGCATGCGCACGCGCAGCTTGCCGTGGCCCGGCGCAAGCCCGCCGCCGAGGTCTATGAGCAGGAAATGCAGCGGCACGTCCTCGTCCAGCCTGCGCACCAGGGAGGAGGCCTCCTCCAGCGTCTCGTCGCCCGCCTCGAACATGGCCAGCACCGCCTTCTCGTGGCAGTAGCGCACGATGTCGTGCAGCGAGGCGCACTCGCGGATGCTGAAGGTCGGTCCGTAGGCGTCGGTCAGGTGCAGCGGCTCCACGAGGTCGCGCAGCCTGGCGAGCTCGGGCGAGGGCGCGTGGCCAAGCTCGGGCGCGGCCGGGGCGGGGCGCCTTGGCGCAAGCTCTGCCAGGCCCGGCAGGGCCTCGGGCGGCACGGCCAAAACCTCGCCCCTGTCCGCGTCCACCACCACCCAGGCGCCGTCCGCCACCGCGGCCTCGGCGCCCGTGGCGCCCGTGAGCATGGGCACGCCCGCCTCGCGCGCAACGCAGGAGAGGTGGTCCGTGGGGTTGCCGAACTCGACCACCACCGCGGCCGCGCGCGGCAGCAGGCGTGCCGCGTCCACCAGGCTCTGGCGCATGACCAGCACCAGGGGCGCGGCCTTGGCGCCGTTTCCTTCCTGCTCGGCCGCGGCGATGTCCTGCGCGGAGTGCAGCACGCGCGCGCGGCCCACGGCCCGGCCCGGCGCGGCGGTCACGCCGCCCTGGTGCAGCACGTGCCCGGAAAGCTCCTCGGCCATGCGTCGCCCGGCCTGGGGCAGGGGCACGGCGCGCGACTGCAGGACGTGGATCACGCCCTCGCCGTCCATGGCCCACTCGATGTCCTGCGGCGTCCCGGCCAGGCTCTCGATGAAGCGGCCGAGCGCGGCCAGCCGCTCGATGGCGTCCTGGTCGAGGAGGGGCGCGTCGCGTTCCTCCCCGGCCACGTCCTCCTCGCGCAGACCGCCGCCGTTTGCGGCCACCACGCGCATGCCCTTGGCTCCGATCACGCTCGGTCCGGCGACACCCTGGCCGCGCGGCGGGCGGTAGGTGTCCACCGCGCCCGAGCCGTCCACCACCTGGGTGCCCAGGCCCGGCGCGGCGCTCAGCAGCATGTGGCCGTCCGCGGCCGCGTCCTTGGACGGCGGGGCGGACGGGTCCAGGGTGTAGAGCACGCCCGCGGTCCGGGCCGGGACCATGCGCTGGCAGAGCACGGCCATGCCCGCGTCCTGCGCGGGCAGCCCGGCCTGCAGGCGGTAGCTCACGGCGCGCGGCGCGAAGTTTCCGGCCAGCACGCGGCGGTAGGCCTCTTCCAGGGCCGCGGGCGAGGTCACGTTCAGGATGCTCAGAAACTGTCCGGCGAAGGACTGGCCCGGCCTGTCCTCCACCCGGGCGCTGCTGCGCGCGGAGATGCCCGCGCCGGGCGTCCTTTCGTCCACGCAGGCCGCGAAGCCCTCGTGCAGGGCCTTGGCCACGGCGGGCGGCAGGGGCGCGGCCATGATGTCTTCCTCGAGCGCGGCCATGGCCTGCTCGAGGCTCTTGCGGCCGGACTGGGCCTCGCGCAGGCGGCGGCGCACGGCCATGTCCAGGCCCGACTCGCGCAGGAAGAGGCGGCCCGCCTCCGTGGTCATGACGAAGCCCTGCGGCACGGGAAGGCCCGCGCGCGCAAGCCGCGCCAGGGAGGCCGCCTTGCCCCCGGCCAGGCGCTCGGAGGCGGCCTCCGGGGCCGAGAGCGGCAGGGAGAGCGGCGTCTCCTCGCGCAGCTCGTCCAGGTGCGAGGTCAGCTCGCGGATGTCCGCGGCCAGCCGCGCGTGCACCGTGAAGAGCCCGCCGTGCGCGTCGTAGGTCAGAAGGTTCAGCCCCTCGGACAGCTCGTAGGTCACGCCGATGAGGTCCTCGATCTTGGCCGCGGTGCTCTCCTCCGATCCGCCGCAGGCGGAGCCGTGGAAGTCGCCGCCGCGCAGCTCCGCGTCCAGGGCGCAGATGAGGGAAAGGGCGCGCTCGTTGTTGGCCAGGAGCACGCGGAAGGTGTGGTAGCGGGCCTTCAGGGCATCGAGCGCCCCGCGTGCGCGCGCCTCGCGCTTCTCGCGCAGCCAGGCCGCGATGCGGCCGAAGAGTCCGGTCATGCGTCGCCTCCCCCGTCCGGGGTTGGTGTGCTCTGTTCTTCATCTCCGGTTTTCGGCCCGACCCCGCTGTCGGTCCCGTTGCCGTTCCCATTGTCGGCCCCGATCTCGGCGAAACGCGCCTCGAGCGCGGCCACGTCCTCCTCGGAGCCCATGGCCAGGTCGAGCTGTCGGGTGAAGCCGGTCAGCTCGCCCAGGCGCGAGAGCGTCAGCTCGATCTCCTCGCGCTCGCCCATGCGCAGTCTGGCCGTGACCAGGTCGCCGCGCACCTCGACGCGGAAGCCCAGGCGCGAGAGGGCGCGGCGCACGAGCTCGGCGCGGCGCCCGCGCCGGGCCTCGTCCGCGAAGCCGCCCACGAAGCGGTAGTAGACGTAGTTCTGGCCGGGCGTGTCGCCGAGCCAGCTGTCGATGACGTTGAAATGGTAGCCCATGCGCAGGCTGACGTTGCAGTAGGTGCGCGCGGCCACGGCCAGATTGCGGCCGGAATAGCCCTGGCCCGGCGCGTCCAGGGCGGCCGTGCTGCGGCCGAGCCCGGCGAAGACGTCGCCCAGGTGCAGCGCCATGGGCGCGTTGTCCCAGGCCGAGGGGCTGGCGAGGCCGCGCAGCAGGGCGCGCAGCGGGCGGGAGGTCAGGTCCTCGGGGCCGAGGCGCTGCCCGGCCTCCGGCGCCACGCCGCCGCCCAGGTCCAGGACGAAGAGGTCCAGCGGCACGGGCAGCTCGAGGGGCCGGGTCGCGGCCTGCTCCAGGTCCGGGTGGCGGGCCGAGAGCTCCAGCAGTTCCTCCATGGCCTGCTCGTGGCAGAAATGGATGATGTCGTGAAACGTCCGGCAGTTGGCGGCCGCGAACCCCTCGTCCGAGGGATGGCTTATGGAGAGCGGCCGGATGAAGCGCAGAAGGCGCCTGAGCGTCAGGTATTCCGGGTCCGTGGGGCCGAACTCCGGGGCCGAGGCCTGGAAATCGAGCAACGGCTCGATGACGCCCCGGTAGACCACGCCCGCCCCGGCGTCCACGGTCACCTCCGTGTCCTCGGGCAGCCGGGCGCGCGCGTCCTGCAGGCCGAAGACGGCGGGCAGGCGGCATTCGCGCGCGATGGTCGCCAGGTGGCCGGTGGCCGAGCCCATCTCCGTGACCACGGCCGCGGCCCGGCGCAGGAGCGGGCTCAGCGACGGCGCCGCGGCCCGGGCCACGAGCACCGCGCCCGGGGGCAGGGCGGAAGGATCGGTGTGCTCGTCCACGTGGACCACGCGGCCCGCGGCCACGCCGGACTGCACCGTGGCCCCGCCGGAAAGGATTCGTTCCGCTCCGGCCAGGATGCGGTCCAGCCCGGCGACGCGAACGCTCTCGGGCGGGGGCGTGCACACGGACACGTCCAGGGCCAGCAGGCGGCCTCCTTGGTCCATGGCCCAGGTGAGCGCCGGAGGTCCGCCCAGGGCGTTCTCCAGCGTCCGGGCGGCCGAGGCCAGGCCGGTCAGCGCGCCGGGCGCGAGAATGGCCGAGCCGCGTCTGAGCCCGCGCGCTCCCGGGGCAAGGGCGGCGTCCTTGCCCGGCGCGCAGGCCGGGCCGCCGTTCTTGCCGCCGAGGTCCGCCGCAGCGGCCTGCTCCGAGCGCACCAGCTCGTGCGGCGGCACGCGGCGCAGGAAATAGCGGTCCTCGCCGGGACCCATGGCCTCGCACCGCGCCGTGACGAGCATGGTGCCGGGCAGCTCGGCCTCGCGGGGCATGGCCAGGATGCTGCCCGCGGCCCTGGCCGCGAGGTCCTCGCGCAGGCGCACGCAGGCCGGGCTCGCGGCCGCGGCTTCGTTCTCGTCTCCGCCCGCGGCCGCAACCTTTTTCGACACGGCATCGGCCTCGGCGAGCAGGGCGGCCACGGCGCGCAGCACCTCGTCCGCGTCCGGCCCGGCCCCGCGCGCCTGCGCGCGTGGCGTGGCCTCGGCGGCCGCGTGGGGCAGGGCCTCCAGCACCAGGCGGCGCGGCCCGCCCAGGCGGCGGAAGAGGTTCGCAAGCTCCTCGCGCACGGCCTCGGCCAGGGCGGGCGGCAATTCGTCGGGCGATCCGCCCGCTTCCCGCCAGGCGGCGATGCCCGCGGCGCTGACGAAGAAGCAGTCCAAAAGCCCGATCTCCCCGGCCCGCGCCGTCTCGGCCAGGGCCGCGGCGGCCTGTCCCACCAGGGGCTCCACCTCCCAGCGCACCTCGGCGCCGGGCAGGACGAGCTGCCTGCCGCCCGCAAGCCCCGGGCCGGGGCCGCCTTCGAGCAGGTCGTCCAGGATGTTGCGGATGGCCTCGTAGCGGTCGTAGAGGGCCACGTGGCGGTTGCCCGAGAGCACGTTCAGGCAGTAGGCCACCTGGTGCACGTGTCCGGACATCTCGGCCACGGCCGAGCGCAGGAAGGCGGAGTCGAAGATGTACTCGCCGCCGAGCGCCCGCTCCATCTCGGCCATCATCTCGAGGACGCGGTTGTTGAGTTCGAGGATGCGCCGGAACTTGGCGAAGAGCGCGCGCAGCGCCTCGGCGCCGTGTGGCGCCCCTGGGCTGCCGGAGGGGGTTCCGGGCTGGCCGGGAGTGCGGCCGGAGGACGGGCGGGAAGTGCTGCGCATGGTTCTCGCCGTGGGGTTGCGGCCCGTCGGGGCGTCCGGGCCTGGAGCCGGTGTCTAGGAGCCCGCCCCGGTCGCGGTGCCTTTGGACGCGCCCTGCTGCATACGCGCGACGGTGTCCAGGATGTCCTTGAGTTTGAAGGGCTTGGCCACGAAGTCGAAGGCACCCTCGCGGAACGATTCGCGGGCCGTCTCCAGGGTGGCGAAGCCGGTGATGACGATCACGCCGGTCTCGGGGCGACGGGCCTTGACCCTTTTCAGGAACTCGAGGCCGTCCGTGCCCTCCATCTTGAGGTCGGTGATCACGATGTCGAAGGGGGCCTCCTCGACGCGGGCGAGCGCCGCGCCGCTGTCGGTGAAGGTCTCCACGTCGTAGCCTGCCTTCTGGAACGCGGGTTTCAGCCGCTTGCAGACGATGGGCTCGTCGTCGAGGATCAGGACGCGGGTGCGGCCCTGGGGCTGCCTCTCCGTCCTGACGTTCTGGCCGCCGTCCTGGCCGCCGTTAACCTGTCCGCCATTCTCTCCGCTCACGGTGCTCCTCCAAAAGGGCCTCTATGCGCTCGCAAAAACACGCCGCGTGGCGGGTGATGTCTTCGTCGCAGTCCATGTGCACGTCCAGCTGCCGGGTGTAGCCGATGAGCCCCCCGAGCAGCATCATGCGCTCCACCATACGCTTCTTGGCGAGCTTCTTCACCCGTCCTACCACCAGGTCGCCGCGGACTTCCACCCGAAAATCGGTGGATTCCAGGATATCGCCGATGCATTTGGCGCGGCGCGAGCGGCGGGCCATGTCCGTGACCCCGCCCAGGAAGCGGAAATAGATGTAGTTGTCGTTGATCTCCGGGGTGATGAAGGCGTCTATGAGCGTGAAGTGGTAGCCGAGGCGCAGGTTCAGGTTCATGTAGGAGCGCGAGACCACGGCCAGGTTGCGCTCCGAGCGGTCCGTGGCCGCGGCCGCCGCGGTGGTGCGCGTGAAGCTGGACATGAAGCTCTTCAGATCCACGGGCGCGGGCTCGGTGGACCACATGTCCGAGGCGGTCAGCCCCTCCAGCAGGGCGCGCAGGGGGATGGAGGTCACGTCCTCGCTCGTGGCGTCGGCCTCGGGATCGAGCGGCGCGAGGCCGTCCTCGATGTCGATGACCGTGAGGCCGAGCGGCAGCTTGGTGACCAGGTGGCGCGGCGTGGCGTCGGAGAAGTTTTCGCCCCGCTCGGAGAGTCCGATCAGCTCCTCCACGGAGCGCTCGTGCACGAAGCGGGTGATGTCGTGGTAGGTGCGGCACTCCGCCGGGTTGAAGCTCGCGGCGTGCGGGTCGTGCAGGTGCAGCGGGGTGATGCGCCGCAGCACGCGCCGGAGCAGCCGGTACTCGTAGGCGTCCTCGAAGACGTCCACCTCGGTCAGCTCGTAGCGGCACAGCTCGCCCAGCGCCCCGCGGTAGACCGCGTTGGTCGAGGCGTCCAGGGTGATCTCCTCGCCGGTCTTCAAAAGCTTGGTGGCCATGCCCGTGCCGACCACCGTGGGCACGCGGTACTCGCGCGCGATGGTCGCCATGTGGCCGGTGGGCGAGCCCACGTCGGTGATGATGCCCTGGGCCTTGCGCATGACCTTGGCGAAGCGCGGCGAGGTGTAGCGCGAGACGAGGATGGCGCCGTAGGGGAACTCGTCCAGGTCCTCGTGGCCGTGCACGACGAAGACCCGGCCCACGGCCACGCCCCGCTGCACCACCGTGCCCCGGCCCTGGAACACGACCTCCGCGTCGCGCGTGGCCTCCTCCGGACAGGGCGCGAACTCCGGCAGCCTGGAGCGCATGTTGAGCGGCCTGGACTGCAGGATGTTGAGCGTTCCGTCGCGGGTGAAGGCCCACTCCACGTCCTGGGGACGCTTGTAGAAGCGCTCGAGGGTCATGGCCGCCTGGGCCAGGCGTTCGAGCTGCTCGGGAGTGAGGCTCTGCACGTCCCGGCGCGCCTCGGGCACGTCCTCGTAGGCGGTGCCGCTCGCGGAAGACAGGATCATGGCCTTGGCCTTGTGCGCGATCTCCGCTGAGTGCACGGGATAGGGCGAGCTGCGGCCGAGGATGAAGGTGTCGGCCTCGCCGGTGCCGTCCACCACGGGCGCGCCCAGGCCCCAGGCCGCGTTCACGACCATGACCTCGCGCTCCTGGCCCACCGGGGCCAGGGTGTAGAGCCCGCCGCTGACCGCGGCCTCGACCATGAGCTGGCAGCCCACGGGCATGACCATCTCGTGCTCGCGGTAGCCGCGGTGCAGCCGGTAGCGCCAGGCCATCTCGGAATAGGCGCTGGCCAGCACCGTGCGGTAGGCGGTGAAGAAATTGTCGGGGGTGACGTTCAGCACGGTCTCGTACTGCCCGGCGAAGCTCGATTCCGAGTCCTCGCCCCAGGCGCTGCTGCGCAGGGCCATGTGCAGCTCGCCCCGGCCGTTGCGCCGCGCGAGCTTGTCCAGGGCGGCGTTGACCGCGTTGCGCAGGGGCTTTGGGATCTTGCCGCCCAGGATCTGCTCGCGCACGTCGTGGCAGAGCTCGGAGAAGACCGCCTCGTCCTCGCCGTCCCAGGCCTTCAGCCGCGTCTCGATGAGCTCGGGCAGGCCGTTTTGCGCCATGAAGTCCATGAAGGCCTTGGCCGTGACCACGAAGCCGTCCGGGGTCTCCATGCCGAGCACGTTGCGCACGTCGCCGAGCACGGCCAGCTTGTTGCCCGCGGACTCGAAGAGGTCCGAGCTCAGCTTGTCCAGGTCGAGGACCAGGCTGACCTCGGGCATGGCGTGGCGCCCGGCGAGCTCCTCGTGGATCTCGTGCTGGATGTTCGCGAACACGGCGAAGAGGCCGTCGTTCTTGTTGCGCGCCAGCACGCTCAGGTCCGAGATGAGCTTGAAGACCTGGTCGCCCAGGGTCTCGCAGGCGGAGACGATGTACTGCCGGTCGAAGACGTACTCGCCCCCCAGCTTGTCGCCCATGTCCCCCATCTGCTCCAGGATGCGGTTGTTGCGTTCCAAAATGGTACGGAACGTCTTGAAGAGCACCCCGAAGTGGAGAGGAGCCTTGCGGCGCCGCCAGAAGGCGAGCACGTCCAATAGACCGGAAAGCGAAACCATACTGCTAGTGGGCTCCCTTGCTCTGGAAGACCAGGCCGATGGCCAGGCCGCTCAGGAGGGCGATTATGACCGCCAGGACGCCGTAGAGCAACCCCTGGGAGAAGGCCATGCGGGCCAGGAACTCGGGCGCTCCCACGAGCTTGGCCGTGATCTCCTGGCGCGCGCTGGCCGCGACCTTGCCGTCGCACACGGCGTGGACCTCGACCGTGTAGGTGCCCGGGGCGAGGCGCGAGGGCAGGGCGATGTCCGCCGCGAAGGTCTGGCTTCCGTCGGCCGGGGTCAGGGTCACGTCGCCCTCGGTCTGGCGGTAGAGCTTCTCCGTGCGCTTCATGTGCAGGAGGTCGCCGATCAGGGACTTGGCGCCCTCGTTGCCGCCGTGCACCCCGATGGAGGCCTTCAGGCCGTCAAGCCCCAGGCTGTCGCCCGCGGCGCCGAGCTGGCCGAACTCCGTGGAGGACTGGGCCAGGAAGACGCTCGGCACGTCGGTGAAGGTCAGGGAGTCGAGGTTCATCCACAGGAGGCCGAAGATCTTGCCCTTGGCCTTCATGTGCACGTCCTTGGGCTCTCCCAGGAAGCGGATCACGGCCTGGCAGCCGGCCGGGATGGTGCCCTCGACGTGCAGGGGCATGCCGTTGTAGGTCGTGCCGATGTCGATCTGGGCGGGAGCGAGCGTCAGCGTGGCCGCGCCGTCGGCAAAGGCCGGGACGGCGGCGAGCAGCAGGGCGCAGAGCGCCGCGAGGATGGCGATGTTGTGAGATGTCCGCTGCATGGCTAGTGTCCTCCCACGTAGGCGAGCAGAATATCAGGCCTGGCCAGGAGTTGGTAGAGCATCTTGCCCATGACCACGAGCACGAGACTCGCGAGCAGGATCTTCAGCTGGTCGCCCTTGAGCTTGCGGCCGATCTTGGTGCCGACCTGGGCGCCGATGGCCGAGCCGATGAGCAGGAGCAGGGCCAGGACGAAGTCCACGGTGTGGTTCTCCATGGACTGCATGATGGTCACGTTGATGCAGGTGAAGAGGATCTGGAACAGGCTCGTGCCCACCACGACGTGCATGGGCATGCGCAGCAGGTAGACCATGACCGGGACCATGATGAAGCCGCCGCCCACGCCCATGATCGCGGAGAGGATGCCGACCAGGGTGCCGAGGATGAACGGGATGATGGCCGAGATGCGCACGCCGGAGCGCACGAAGTCCATCTGGAAGGGCAGGGCCTGGAGCATGGCGCCGAAGGCGGACTTCTTCTTGGGCTTGGGCGCGCTCTGGGCGCCTGCCTTGTCCTTGCGCATGGACTGCAGGCTTTCCACGAACATGTAGCCGCCCACGATGCCGAGCATGAGCACGTAGGTGATGTTGATCAGGAAGTCGGCGTTGCCGAGCTGGCGCAGGATCTTGATGATCTGCACGCCGATGGTGCCGCCGAAGACGCCGCCCACGAGGAGCAGGATGCCCATCTTGAAGTCCACGTTGCCGAGGCGGAAGTGGGCCAGGGTGCCCGAGGTGGAGGCGCCCACGATCTGGTTGGAGTCCGAGGCCGCGGCCACGGTGGGCGGAATGCCCAGCATGATGAGCAGAGGCGTCATCAGAAAACCGCCGCCGACGCCGAAGATGCCCGAGAGCAGGCCCACGGCTCCGCCCAGGCCGAGAATCGAGAGCACGTTGACGCTGTTCCCGGCGATGGGCAGGTAGAGATGGAGAGGTAGACTCATGTTGACTCCCTTGCCGAACCTTGTCCGGTTTTTCGAGGGGTGACGATCTCGACCCTGCAGGAAACGCGGTGCAGTATCTTGCGCAAGGCCGCGGCATCGCGATCGGCACGGCCGTCGCTGCCTTCGGACCCTTCCGCGATCAGGAGGGTTATCCTGTTGTGTTCGATGAAACGGATTACCTCTTCAGCATAGACACCCTCCGTTACGAAGTAGTCGATCTGTGCACCTTCGGCCTTGGCCGTTTCAATCTGGGATTCGAGACGCTTGCGGATGGCCCCGGGACCTGCCGGGTCGCCCGGGAGAGCGGAGGCTGCGGCCGCCGGAGAGTCCGGCCCCGCAAGGGCCAGGACCAGCAGCACATAGATTTTCGCGGCTATGCGGCCGGACAGGAAGATGGCGTGCGACAGCGCCTCGAAAGCGCCGTGTCGTTCATCCATGGGGACCAGTATGCGTTCCATCATCGCCTCGTAGTGATCTCTGCCCTGAAAGGAGCAATGAAGGTGCCATTCTTGTAATATGCTTTAATTGTTTGGTTAGTCTGTTTCCGACGGGCGAAAAACAGGCTCCATTGTTTCAGATTGAAATTGACACGCTTTTCACGTGTGCGATCATGTCTCAAGTTGAAACATAGAATTGCCGAATAAATTGGTCCGAATCCGCGTTTTTTCGCGATCGGACGGTCTGGAACGAAGATTGCTGCCCCGGCGCAGAGGCTGGGGAGAGGCGCGGCGCCCGCACGGCGCCGCGAAAAGGTGAACCGCCGACGGCCGCGCAGCAGTCCGGCAGACAGGGGAGGCGACGTGTCCATCTTCAACCACGGCAGCACGCAACAGGGACACCAGGCGGGCAGCGCCGCGCCGGGCGAGGCCGGGAAGCGCCGCGGCGCCTGGAGCCTCTACGGCTCCATCAAGGGGCAGTTCCTCATCGTCTTCGCCCTGACCTTCCTCTCCGTGAGCGCGCTCACCGCGCTGAACCTCTGGAGCCTGACCACGGTCAAGAACCGCCTGCTCCTCGGCGAGCGCTACGACGACATGGTCAACGACATCCTCGAGGTCCGGCGCTTCGAGAAGAACTTCCTGCTCTACGGCGATCCCGGCAACCTGGAGGAGAGCGGCGACTACCTGCGCCGCATCGACGCCGTGGTCGCCGAGCTCACGCCGGACATCGCGGACGTCTTCGGCAAGGAGGCCATGGCCCGCTTCGCCGCCTCGCTCGCCGCCTACGAGGAGACCATGACCTCGCTCGCGCCCGCGGGCTCCAAGAGCCGCGACGAGATCCGCGCTCAGGGCAAGGACCTCCTCGACCAGGCCATGCACTTCCTGACCTACAAGCGCGAGCGCATCCACGAGACCATCGTGCGCACCTCGCTCCTGCCCTTCGCCTTCCTGGCCGTCTTCATCTTTCTCATGATCCTGGTCATCAAGCTCGTCTCCCAGGGGCTTCTGCGCCCGCTCGCGGTCATCCGCCTGACCACGGCGCGCGTGGCGCGCGGCGACTTCAGCCCCATCGTCTACGACGCCCACCGCATCGGCGAGGTGGCCGGGCTCATCGAGGCCTTCAACCGCATGGCCCACGAGCTGGAGGCCAACCAGGAGGACCTGCTGCAGGCGCGCAAGATCGCCGCGCTTGGCACCTTCACCGCGGGCATCGCCCACGAGCTCAACAACCCCATCAACAACATCTCGCTCACCGCCGAGACTCTCCTCGAGGAGCACGGCGAGACGCTGGACGAGGACGGCCGCGAGCTCGCAGGCGACATCGTGGTCCAGGCGGAGCGCGCGGGCGACATCGTGCGCAACCTCCTCGACTTCTCGCGCACCGAGAAGCCCGCCTTCATGAACCTCGCGCCGATCAACGTGGCCCGCAGCACCGCCAACCTCGTCAAGAACCAGGTCATGCTCTCCGGCGTCACCCTCTCGCTTGACGTGCCCGAGGACCTGCCCAGGGTCCGCGGCAACATGCGCAACCTCCAGCAGGTCTTCATGAACCTGCTCCTGAACGCCATGCAGGCCACGCCCTCGGGCGGGGCCATCGACTTCTCGGCCCGGGACGCCGGAGACGGCCACGTGCGCTTCGACGTGCGCGACACCGGCCAGGGCATCGCCGCCGAAGTGCTTGAACACATCTTCGAACCCTTCTACACCACCAAGGAGGTCGGACGCGGCACGGGCCTCGGCCTTGCCGTGACCTATTCCATCGTCAAGCGGCACGGTGGCCGCATCGAGGTCGAAAGCGAACCGGGCAAGGGCAGCACCTTCAAGGTCTACCTGCCCAAAGCCCCGCCCGAGGAGTCGGAATGACTGAAGAATTGCTGACCACGGTCCCGGCACGCATCGCCGTGGTCGACGACGAGATACCCGTGTGCAGGAGCCTCAGCCGCGCCTTCGGCCGCGACGGCTTCGACGTCGAGGCCTTCACCACGGGCAAGGCCTTCATGGAACGCATGCGCGCCCGGCCCTTCGACGTGGTCCTCTCCGACCTGCGCCTGCCCGACATCACCGGCATCGAGCTGCTGCCCCAGATCAAGGCCGAGCACAACGACACCGAGGTCATCATCATCACCGGCCACGGCGCCATCGACACCGCCATCGAGGCCATGCGCGACGGCGCGTTCCACTACGTGACCAAGCCCGTGAAGCTGGCCGAGATCCGCGCCCTGGTCCAGGGCGCGATCGAGAAGATCGCCATGCGCCAGGAGAACGCCCGCCTGCGCGAGGCGCTGAAGGACGGCGGCATGGGCACCATCGTGGGCACGAGCCCGGTGGTGCAGCGCCTCTTCTCGCTCATCAGGAAGATAGCGCCCGTGGACTGCAACGTGCTCATCCAGGGCGCCAGCGGCACGGGCAAGGCCCTGGTGGCCCGCGCCATCCACAAGCTGAGCGGCCGCAAGGACCACGCCTTCGTGGCCTTCAACTGCGGCGGCTTCACCGAGGAGCTCATCAGCAGCGAGCTCTTCGGCTACGAGAAGGGCGCCTTCACCGGCGCCGCGGCCACCAAGATCGGCCTGCTCGAATCCGCCAACGGCGGCACCGTCTTCCTCGACGAGATCGGCGAGATGCCGCTCTCCATGCAGGTCAAGCTGCTGCACGTCATCCAGGAGCGGCGCATCCTGCGCGTGGGCGGCACCAAGCCCATCGACCTCGACATCCGCGTCATCGCCGCCACCAACAAGGACCTCAAGAACGAGATCGCGGCGGGCGCCTTCCGCGAGGACCTCTACTTCCGCCTGAACGTGGTCAACATGGTCATCCCGCCGCTCTCCGACCGGCGCGAGGACATCCCGCTGCTCGTGCGCCACTTCATGGAGAAGTACAGCCTCTCCTTTAGGAAGCCCGTGGCCGCCATCCACCCCCAGGCCCTGCACATCCTCCAGAACTACAGCTACCCCGGCAACGTGCGCGAGCTCGAGAACATCGTCGAGCGCGCCGTGGCCCTCACCGACTGCGACCAGATCAGGCCCCAGGACCTGCCCCAGGACCTGCAGCAGCTGGAGTTCGACACGCTCGACGGCGAGGCCCTGCCGAGCCTCGACGAGGTCGAACGCCGCTACATCGCCACGGTCCTGGAAAAGACCGGCTACAACAAGGGCCTCGCCGCCCAGATCCTCGACATCCCCCGCACCACCCTGTGGCGCAAGCTCAAGGCCTACGGGATCGACTAGACGAGAAGGGGAGAGAGGGGAGAGGGAGAAGATGCCTCCGGCGGCCAGAGAGGGGCTGCGCGCCCCTCTCTGGACTCTCCCGCGCCAGGCTGAGCCTGGACCCGTTTCGCTTGCGCTGCGCCGGGCGATCGGGGGGGAGGAGGCCTGGGCGTGCGGGGGCGTGCCGAAAGGGAAGGGGGCTCGCAAGATCGTCCAAGACCCGGCGCCGGGCATGGCTTATCTTTGAGCCATCACGAAACGCACAGGCGCGCGCGGCGCGCCGGGAGGAGAAGATGGCGATGCAGGACAGGACGGAACATTCGGGAGAGCGCATGGCCCGGGGACGGATGGGGTTCGAGGGGGAGACGGTGGACGCGGCGGCCATCGCCTGGACGCCGCATCCCTCCTTTGCCGGAGTGCGCATGAAGCATCTCGTGCGCGGCGAGAGGACCGAGGGGCGACTCTCCTGCCACCTGGTGCACGTGGCGCCCGGGTGTTCCCTCGACGCGCACACCCACGCGGGGCAGTGGGAGCTGCACGAGGTCGTGGCGGGCGGCGGACAGGTCCAGGTCTTCGGCAGGCGGATGGACTACGCGCCCGGCAACGTGTGCGTCATTCCCATGGGCGAGACCCACGAGGTGCGCGCCGGGGAGGAGGGGCTGTGGCTGCTGGCCAAGTTCTTCCCCGCGCTGCTCTGATCCCGGCCGCGACCGGCGCCTCGGCCGACGCATCTGCCGCCGCCTCGGCCGGTGCCGCGGCCGGTGCCTCGGGAAGACGGCCGGTCATGCCCGCGGCCACCCCGCGCATCCGCTTCCTGGACGCGCTCGGTCTGCCGGGCGTGCACCTCGTGCTCGCGCGCGGGGTGTCCGGCCGCTTTCCCGCGCACGCGCACGACGACTTCTGCGTCGGAACGGTGGAGGCCGGACAGCGTGTCATCAGCCTGCACGACCGTTCCTTCCTCGCGCCGGAGCACGGCCTGTTCGTCGTGAACCCCGGCCAGCGCCACGTCTGCGAGGCCCTGGGGCCGCACGGCTACAGCGTGCTCGCCCTGGCGCCCGGCCGCCTGGCCGAGTTGTGCGCCGCAATGGATTGCCGGGCGTCGGCCGCGCCCCGTTTCGAGGCCCTGTGGATCGCGGACAGGTCCCTGGAGCGCGCCTTCCGCCGTCTGATAGGCCTGCTGACGCGTCCGGCCGAGGCGCTGGAGCGCGAGGAGGCGCTGCAGTCGTTTCTTGCCGCGCTTTTCGCCCATGCCGCGCCCGGCCTCATCCCCGCGGTTTTGCCCGGACGTCACGGCGCGGCCGTGGAGCGCGTGGCGGAATACATCCGGGAGCACCACGCCGAGTCCCTGCGCCTGGACGACCTCGCGGCCCTGGCCGGTCTCTCGGCCTTCCATTTCCAGCGCGTCTTCCAGCAGGCGACGGGCCTCTCCCCGCACGAATACCACACGCGCGAGCGCATCCGCCGTTCCCGCGCGCTGCTCGACGGCGGCGCCTCCCTGTCCGAGGCCGCCCTGGCCGTAGGTTTCAGCGACCAGAGCCATCTCGCGCGGGCCTTCAAGCGCCTGATGGGCATCCCGCCCGGCGCCTATCGCCGAAACCACGGCTGACCGCTCCGGCCGAACGGCCGCGCATTCCCGCCTTCTTGCCTGTCCCTCCCCGGGGCGGGTCACTCCGTGCCGAGCGCCTTGGCCGCCAGGGCGAGGGCGGTGAAGGGAGGCGCCGCGTCCTCCTGGAGCTTTCCCGAGGCGAGGCGGTACGATCGGACGAAGGCGAGCCCGACGTAGACGAATCCTGCGCGCTTGGAGAAGTATCTGGGCTCCGCGAGCAGGATGAAGACCTTCGTGCCGACGGACAGGCGCAGCAGAAGCCTGTCCTTCTCGAACATGGTGCCCACGCAGGTGGTGTTGGAGATGTACAGGCCGATGCCGGAGGCCGAGATGTTGCACACCCGGGCGGCGAGGCCCGGGCCGTTGCCGCAGGTGAGCTCGGGCCCGGTCCTGGGGACGGGGACCTCGCCGCGCGGGCAGGTCCAGAGGTCCAGCTGGACGTCGGCCTGGGGCTCCAGCCTGTAGCGCGTGTGGCGGCGCCGCTGCCACTCCTCGAACTCCCTGTGCGCGAGGCAGGAGAGGTGGGGCTCGCCGCGGTAGTTGAAGAACTGGCCGTCCATGTCGGCCTCGGAACGCAGGAACATGGTCCTGCCCCTGGCCGCCGGATCCGGCAGCGAGCAGAAGAGCATGACCTCGCGGCCGAGAAGGAATCTTTCGTGCGGATGGCGCCTGAAGAGGACGCTGCCGTCCTGGATGAAGGCGGGATGCAGCCTGAATGTCGGGCCGTCGTCGCCGACGATGACGTCGATCGCCCTGCGTTTCTGGATGAGGGTCCGCAGGATGCCTCCCGCGGAAAAGGTCCTGGGGCGCGATTCCTCGTCGCCCGCCGTACGGTTCCTGCGGCTCCGGGCAAGCCCGAGCCTTCTGAAGATGCCATACATGACGCAGCCCCCCTGCGCTCACAGCCTTTTCGGTACTGTCCTCCTGACTCCCCTGAACGATGGCGTAACCCGGCGTTCCCCTTGCGGACCTTGCAACCGCTGCCCGCACGCCGCTCCTGTGGCTCAAGACCGCCTTTTGCCGTGTTCCCGTGCGCGCCTTGCGGCGTTTCTGGTCACGCGGCGTGACTTTTCTGCCTGCGATCTTACCCGGTTAAGTGCACCGGCTTTGCGCCCGAGTCAACCATGCCTCCCCCTTTTCCCCGTGCCTTTCTTAATCCCGAAAGGGTCCTCTTCACGACGGAAGAGCAGGAAGGCGTGCCCGGGGGAGCGCGTTCTGCCGGTCCCGATGCCTGGTGAGACCCCGGACGCGATTTGGATGGGCGGCCTATGGCCGAGGCGGGACGGTTTATACGGCGGTCGCGGACAATGGCGTCGCGGCGCTTGGCCGGGACCGGTCGCCCGCGGCGTCCGTCCGGCCCCGCGAAGCGCGCCGAAAAGTTTCGGGGATGAGGAGGAGGGGTGCGGGGAGGAGGAGAAGGATCCTTTCCAAAGGGTCCTTCTCCTCCTCCCCGCTTCTCTTGCTGCTTACTTCTTCGTCTTCATCTCCACCGGCTCCGGCGCGGCGAGGCAGGCTTCCTTCAGGGCCTCGTCGACGGAGGGGTGGGGGAAGACGAATTCCTCGACCTGCTCGCGGGTCCAGCCCTGGCGGACCATGACCTCGGCGAGGGAGACGAGGTGGGAGGCGGCGTGGCCGATGGCCGTGGCGCCCGCGATGCGGCCTTCGTCCCAGACGATCTTGACGAAGCCGGTGGTGCTGGCGTGGGCCTGGGCCAGGGGATTGGCGGCCATGGGAAAGCGCGAGATCTGCGGCGAGCGGCCTTGGGCCAGCAGCTCGTGGGCCATGCGGCCGGTGCGCATGATCTCGGGCGCGCCGTAGATGCAGGAGGGGAGGCCGGTGTCGGCGTAGGGCGCCGGGGCCTTGCCCAGGAAGTGGTCCACGGCGTGGGCGGCCTGGTGCTCGGCGGCGTGGGCCAGCATGGCGCGGCCGTTCACGTCGCCCACGGCGTAGATGGAGTCCGTGGCGCGCAGGTGCTCGTCCACGGCGACGAAGCCGCGCGGCGTGAGGCTTATGCCCGCCTTGGCGGGCACCAGGGGCTCCACGGCCGGGCGGCGGCCGATGCAGACAAGGGCTTTCTCGGCCGAAAGCGTCTCGCCGGATTCGAGGGCGAGGTGGGCCGCGCCGTTCTCGGTGCGCAGGGAGGCCACGCGCGCACCGAGCTTCACGGTCCACTTGCGGCGCTTGCAGACGCGGGCGAGCTCGTCGGAGACCTCGGGGTCCTCCCAGGGCACGAGCTGGTTCAGGGCCTCGACCACGGTGATCTGCGCGCCCAGGCGGTCGAAGATGCGGCCCATCTCGATGCCGATGACGCCGCCGCCCACGATGATGAGCGAGGCCGGGGGCGTGGTCAGGTCGAGGAGCTGGTCCGAGTCGAGCACGGCCTGTCCGTCCGGCCGCATGGAGGGCACGAGCGTGGAGACCGAGCCCGCGGCCAGGAGGCAGTGCCTGAAGGGCAGAACGTGGACGGCGTCCTCGGCCGTGAGCTCCACGGCGTTCGGCCCGTCGAAGCGGGCCAGCCCCTGGCGCAGCGTGACGCCCGCGGCGGCGAGCCTCTGGCCCATGGCCTTGCGCGTGGCGGCCAGGAGGCGGTCCTTGCGGGCCTGCAGCGCCGCGAGGTCGATGGCGATCTCGCCCGAGGCGGCCTTCATGCGCGCCTGGTCGGCCAGCTCCTCCACGGGCGCGGTGCCCGCGAGCAGGAACTTGGTGGGGATGCAGCCCCGGTTGAGGCAGGTTCCGCCGAGCTCGGCCTTCTCCACGAGGCAGACGTCGAGCCCGCCGGCCGCGGCGCGCAGCGCCGCATTGTAGCCGGCGGGCCCGCCGCCGATGACGATCAGATCGTGTTCCATTCGTCCCGTCTTTATTCCGTCTCCGCGGCCTAGCCGAGGTCGGCGATGTCCATCTCGCGGGCGGCCTTGGTCTCGTCCAGGCGCCGCACGGGCAGGGTCACGGGCGCGGCCTGGATGGCCTCGGGCTCGCGCGCGGCGTGGTCCAGGATGTCCAGCAGGTCGTCCACGAAGCGGTCGAGCGTCTCCTTGGACTCGGTCTCCGTGGGCTCGACCATGATGCATTCCTTGACGATCAGCGGGAAGTAGACCGTGGGCGCGTGGTGCCCCTTGTCGAGCAGCGCCTTGGCGATGTCCAGGGCGCGCACGCCCGACTTCGCCTGCTCCACGGCCGAGGCCACGAACTCGTGCATGCAGGTGCGGTCGTAGGGGATCTCCAGGGCCTTCTCGAGCTTCTTGCGCAGGTAGTTGGCGGCCAGCACGGCGTTCTCGGAGACGCGCGTGAGCCCCTTGCCGCCCAGGCGCAGGATGTAGGCGTAGGCCTTCAGGTAGACGCCGAAGTTGCCGTAGAACGGCGCCACGTAGCCGATGGACTTCGGGTGCTTGTAGTCGAGCACGAAGAGGCCGTCCTCGAGCTTCTTGACCCTGGAGACGGGCAGGAACTCGAGCAGCTTCTCGGACACGCCCACCGGGCCGGAGCCGGGGCCGCCGCCGCCGTGCGGGGTGCCGAAGGTCTTGTGCAGGTTCAGGTGCACCACGTCGAAGCCCGCGTCGCCCACGCGCATCTTGCCCAGGATCGCGTTCAGGTTCGCGCCGTCGTAGTAGAGCAGGGCGTCCTTCTCGCGCAGGAGCCTCACGATCTCGGGCAGGTTGCGCTCGAAGAGGCCGAGCGTGTTCGGGCAGGTCATCATCAGGGCCGCGGTCTCGTCGTCCAGGGCCTCGGCGAGCTTTTGCGGGTCGATGAGGCCGTCCACGGACTCGATGTTCACCACCTCGAAGCCCGCGAGCGAGGCGGAGGCCGGGTTGGTGCCGTGCGCCGAGTCCGGGCAGATGACCTTGGTCTTCTTGTTGCCCTTGGCGTTGTGGTAGGCGGCGATGAGCATGCAGCCGGTCAGCTCGCCGTGCGCGCCCGCCATGGGGTGCAGGGTGAAGCCGGCCATGCCGGTGATCTCGCAGAGCAGGCGCTCGAGCTCGTACATGACCTCCAGCGCGCCCTGGCAGTGGCGTCCGGCGCCCTGCAGCTGGGGCAGCACCGGGTGCAGCCCGGCGAAGCCCCGCAGCGCGGCGACCTGCTCGGTGAACTTGGGGTTGTACTTCATGGTGCAGGAGCCGAGCGGATAGAAGTTCGAGTCCACCCCGAAGTTCTTGCGCGACAGCTCGGTGAAGTGGCGCACCACGTCGAGCTCGGAGAGCTCGGGCAGGCGCGCGGGAGCGGCGCGCAGCACGTCCTGCGGCAGGTAGGCCTCGGGGGCCTTCTGCGGAGCGTCGGGCCAGACGCCTTCGCGTCCGGCGCGGGATTTGGCGAAGATGGTCTTCATGCCAGCAGCCCTCCCAGCATCTCGGCCATGACGCCGATGTCTTCCTTGGAGTTCTTCTCGGTGCAGGCCACGAGCAGGCAGTTCTCCAGCCCCTCGTAGTAGCGGCCGAGGGGGAAGCCCGGGACCACGCCCTTGGCCGTCAGCTTGTCGATGGCCTCGAAGGCGCCGATGGGCAGGCGCACGGCGAACTCGTTGCCGAAGGGCGCGTCGGAGAGGAGCGAGACCCCGGGAATGGCGGTCAGCCGCTCGGCGGCGTAATGCGCCCGCTCGATGCACACGGCCGCGGTGCGGCGCATGCCTTCCTCGCCCAGGCAGCAGAGGTGGACCAGGGCGCGCAGGGCGCACAGGGCCTGGTTGGAACAGATGTTCGAGGTGGCCTTGGCGCGGCGGATGTGCTGCTCGCGGGCCTGCAGCGTGAGCACGTAGCCGGTCTTGCCCTCGAGGTCCGTGGTGCGGCCCACGATGCGGCCGGGCATCTGGCGGACGAGCTCCTTGGTGCTGGTCATGACGCCGAGGTACGGCCCGCCGAAGGAGAGCGGCAGCCCGAGGCTCTGGCCTTCGGCCACGGCGACGTCCGCGCCCATGGCCCCGGGCGTCTTCAGCACGCTCTGCAGCACCGGGTAGGTGGAGAGCACGGAGACGGCCCCGGCCGCGCGCGCGGCGGCGAAGAGGTCCGAGAGGTCCGCGGCGGTGCCGAAGAAGTTCGGGTTCTGCACCAGCACGGCGGCCGTGTTCTTGTCGATGGCCGCGGCCAGTGCCTGGGTGTCGGTTTTGCCGTCGCGGTGGGGCACCGTGACCAGCTCGAAATTCAGGTTGATGGTGTAGGACGTGAGCATGATGCGGTAGATGGGGCTCACGCTCTCGGAGATCACGAAGCGGCGGCGGCGCGTCTTGCGCGCGGCCATCATCATGGCCTCGAAGATGGCCGAGCCGCCGTCGTAGACCGAGGCGTTGGCGCAGTCCATCTCCATCAGGCGGCACATGGCGCTCTGGAACTCGTAGATGGCCTGCAGCGTGCCCTGCGAGGCCTCGGGCTGGTACGGCGTGTAGGCCGTGTAGAACTCCCCGCGCGAGGTGATGGCGTCGACCACGGACGGGATGTGGTGGTCGTAGAAGCCGGCGCCCAGGAAGGACTTGAGTCCCGAGGCGTTCTTGGCCGAGAGGCCTTCCATGCGGGCGAGCACGGCCTGCTCGGACAGGCCGTCCGGCAGGTCGAAGCTTTTCGGCCGAAGCGCCGGGACGATCTCGGCGAAGAGGTCCTCCACGGAGGACGCGCCGATGACGGACAGCATTTCACGGACGTCTTCGTCCGTATGCGGAATGTAGGGCATGACGGCTCCGGGCCGCCGGAACGATTATCCGGCGGCGGAAAGCGGTTTCGGCTAGTGGGCTTCTTCCTCGAGCAGGCGCTCGTACTCCGGGGCCTCGAGCAGTTCCTCGGGGTCCTGGGAGAGGCGCACGCGGATCATCCAGCCCTCGCCGTAGGGGTCCTCGTTCACGAGGCCCGGGTTGTCGGCCAGCTCCTCGTTCACGGCGATGACCTCGCCCGTGACCGGGGCGTACAGCTCGCTCGCGGCCTTGACCGACTCGACGCTGCCCATTTCCTCGCCGTGGGCGACCTGCTGGCCGACCTCGGGAAGCTCGACGTAGGTCAGGTCGCCGAGCTGCTCCTGGGCGAAATGGCTGATGCCGACAGTGGCCTCGCCGTCCTCGACTCGGGCCCACTCGTGCGTCCTGGCATAAAGAAGATCGTCGGGAATCATTCGCTCCTCCTGCGATGTCCGGATGAAACGGCATTCGGGGGGCCCGGACGCCGCGGCGGCAGGGGTATCCCCAAACGCCACCCTATGTAAAGTGCCTTCCCGGGCGCCGCAAGCGTTTCCTTGCCGTCCCGGGGCGGCCCGTCGCCACTTGATTGTACGCCCCGGCCGGGCTATAGCGCGGCCATGCCGCACACCGACCCTGCCGAGTCTTCCCTTCCCGGCCGCGAGACCCTGACCCTCACGCTCGCCGGACGCACCTGGCGCATCGAGCGGGAAGGGGACCTGGAAACGCTCTGGAACTCCCTGGACGAGGAAACGCCCGACGCCGAGGACCACATTCCCTACTGGGTGGAGATGTGGCCCGCGGGCGTGGCCCTGGCCGCCATGCTGGCCGAGCGCAAGGACGAGATCGCGGGGCGGGCCTGCCTGGACGTGGGCTGCGGCCTGGCCGTGACCGCCCTCGTGGCCTCCTGGCTCGGGGCGCGCGTGGTGGCCTTCGACATCATGCAGGAGGCGCTCTCCTACGGCCGCGACAACGCCGCGCTGAACGGCGTGCCCCAGCCTCTGTGGCTGCGCATGGACTGGCGCTATCCGGCCGTGCGCAAGGGCGCCTTCCCGTTCATCTTCGGCGGGGACGTGATCTACGAGAAGCGCTTCTTCGAGCCGCTGGACGCGCTCTTCCGCCACGCCCTGGCCCCTGGCGGCCGGGTGTGGCTCGGCGAGGCCCGGCGCGACGTGTCCAAGCCCTTCCCGGACAGGTTCAGGGAGCGCGGCTGGCTCGTGGAGCGCGTCGGCCAGGAGAAGCGCACCTCGCCCACCTCGTCCATGACCGTGAATCTCTGGGAGCTCAGGTTGGAATAATGGCGAAAAAGGTAAATCCTACCGTCTATAATGCGCTTTCACTCGCATTAGCCAAAATTTATTGGTATAAAAGAGACTTCAGGCGATTTTTATCTCTTTCGCTCAGTGAATCATCCGTATTAAATGGTATCAATTGGGATGATATAAAGATCAACATAAGCGCGCAAATAGTTGAGCGTTTAGCCAAACATGAAGAGTTTTATAAAGATCTGACTTTTAATTTGATACAATGCGTAATTAATATCGAAGATTTTTCTCATTTGAAACAGCTTGATGATGGGCAGAAGAAAGAGAGAGAAGCTATTGAAGCAGTAAATGCACTTAAAAAGCTCACTAAAGAACATTTCGATAAAAAATCAGAAAGAGAACTATATGAAGAAAAATCAAAAATCGAGGTCGAGAAGCGTAAGCAGGATGAAATTTTTAATTCAAAAATGGATGAATTAAAATCTTTATTTTTTTTGCTTGGGACAGAAAAAAATAAGCAAAACAGAGGCTATGAATTAGAAAAATTAATCAATAGTTTGTTTGAAGTCTATGATTTATACCCCCGTGCTTCTTACAAAAGCGATTTTGATCAAATTGATGGTTCATTTGTATTTGAGAATATGGATTACCTGTTGGAGTGCAAATGGACAGAGAATCCATGCGCGACAAATGTCCTTGATATTTTTAAATCAAAGATCGGAAGATGTGCAGAAAATACATTAGGGCTATTAATTTCGATAAATGGTGTTGTAAATAATGCTATCGACGCTCATTCTGGGCAGAAGAGTCCATTGCTTCTAATGGATGGTGTGGATTTACTGGCTGTACTGGAACGTCGAGTGCGCCTTGACGATTTGCTTTTTCAAAAAAGAAGACATTCTGCTCAGACAGGTCGCATATTCTTCCCTGTGAGAGATATGGGAATGGTGAGGTAGACATATGGGACAGACCATCCGCTTCGGCGTTTCGCTCGACTCGGACCTGCTCGAGAAGTTCGACAAGCTGTGCGAGGAGAAGAGCTACCAGACGCGCAGCGAGGCCATCCGCGACCTGATCCGCAACACGCTGGTGCAGAAGGAGTGGGAGGACGCCGAGGGCGAGCTGGCCGGGACCCTGTCCCTGGTCTACGACCACCACCAGTCCGACCTGGCGCAGCGGCTGACCGAGATCCAGCACGACGCCCACGACCTCATCCAGTGCTCCATGCACGTCCACCTGGACCACCACAACTGCCTGGAGGTCCTGGTCCTGCGCGGGGACGCCGGACGCATCCGCGACCTGGCGCAGCGCCTCGTGGCCACCAAGGGCGTGAAGCACGGCAAGCTCGGCCTGACCACCACCGGCCACGACCTGGCCTGAGGGTTTGCGAAGAATATTTCCAGCATTCCAGAGGATTCAATACAGATGACGATGAAGATGAAGGACGTGCAGAGCGGCCCGGCCGACGTGGCCATGGCCATCGACCGCGTGGGCGTGAAGGGGCTCAAGGTTCCGCTCTCCGTGCGCGACCGCGCGCACGGCCGCCAGCAGACCGTGGCCGCCGTGGACCTGGCGGTGGACCTGCCCGCCGAGTTCAAGGGCACGCACATGAGCCGCTTCGTGGAGATCCTCGGCCAGTGGCGGGGCGACCTGGACTACGCCTCGTGCAAGGAGCTCCTCACCGAGCTGTGCGCGCGGCTGCAGGCGGGCTCGGCCCACGCCCGCTTCCTCTTCCCCTATTTCGTGACCCGCGCGGCGCCCGTCTCCGGCATCGCCGGGCCCATGCACTACGACTGCGAGCTGGACGGTGAGCTCAAGGCGGGCCGCATGACCTTCACCCTGCGCGTGGAGGTCCCGGTGATGACCGTCTGCCCCTGCTCCAAGGCCATCAGCGACGAGGGCGCGCACTCGCAGCGCGCCGTGGTGCGCATCGCCTGCCGCGCCAAGGGCTTCGTGTGGATCGAGGAGCTGGTGGACATCGCCGAGTCCTCGGCCTCGTCCCCGGTCTACAGCCTGCTCAAGCGCGAGGACGAGAAGCGCGTCACCGAGAATTCCTTCGCCAACCCATGCTTCGTGGAGGACGTGGTCCGCGCGGCCGCGAAAAGGCTGTCCGAGGACGAGCGCGTGACCTGGTTCAGCGTGGACGTGGAGAGCCAGGAGTCCATCCACAACCACGCGGCCTACGCCTCGATCGAGCTGTCGCGCCCCTGAGGAGCGGGCGGGCTTCTCCGCCCTTTTTCCGGAAAACAGCTTTTTTTCGGGCGCCCCCCTAAAGTTCGGCCCCCCGGCCTGCCGATACGACGTTTGACCGTCCTTGTCGGCGGCGCTAGTGTCGTGTCCGTGAAAAAGGTCGATACGCTGCGCAGGAGTCGCACGCGACACGTGAACCGGGCGAATGCACGGTTCAGCGGCCGTCGGCGGCGTGAGCAAGCCGAAAACCATGTTTTCGGCGCAGCGATCTTCCGCAAAATACGGCTTTGCGTATTTTGCGGACGTCACGCTAGAGTGCCTTGGGGGAGAACAGGGGACACGCCATGAGCATCGACGTCAACGTCCAGGCCCTGGGCGGCTTCGCGACCGCCGCAGCCGTGACGGCCAACAACGTGGCCAACTCGAACACGCCCGGCTTCAAGCAGTCGCGCACCGAGTTCGAGACCGGCCCGGACGGCGAGGGCATGCGCGTCGGCTCCATCGACGTGGACAACTCCCCCGGCCCCGCCATCCCCGCCTCGGGCCTGCCCGAGGACGGAGGCCCGGCCCGCCTGGCCCCCGGACTCATCGAAGGCTCCAACACCGACATCGGCACCCAGATGGTCGACCTCGGCCTCGTGCAGAACGCCTATGCGGCCAACGTCGCGGCCGTCCGCACCCAGGACCAGCTCGCGGGCACCGTGCTCGACATGATCGCCTGAGCCGCCGGGTTCCGGCCTCCTTCCCTCCCCGCTTCGCGCGACTTCCCCGCTTTCCCTCCTCCGTGCGCCGCACCGAGGCCCGGCTTCCGTTCGCCCCGTCCGGCGCCCGGGACCCCGGCTGCGCGTGTCGCCGCCGCCCCGTCTTTTTTCCTGAGCTTCTCGAAAAAAAGCGGCTTTGCCTTGAATCCGCGGCGGGGCAGGCGTATGGTCCGGAGAATCATTATCCCCTTTTGGTTCGCTCCGCGGCCTGAGCGCGGGGCAGGGGGAAAATCCTGCTCAAGAAAGGGAGAACGACCGCCATGAAAACCGCCGCCGGGAGCAAGGACAGGAAAGCGCGCATGCAGAAGGTCATCGAGGCCCTGAACAAGGCCCGGTCCATGGAGCTGCACGCCATCAACCAGTACATGAACCAGCACTACGGCCTGGACGACAAGGACTACGGGGAGCTGGCCGCGAACATGAAGCTCATCGCCATCGACGAGATGCGCCATGCCGAGATGTTCGCCGAGCGCATCAAGGAGCTGGGCGGCGAGCCCACGAGCGAGCCCGCGGCCAAGGTCGCCAAGGGGCAGGACGTGAAGGACGTCTTCCCCTTCGACGCCGGGCTCGAGGACAACACCATCGACGTCTACAACCAGCTCCTGCTCGTCTGCCGCGAGAACGGCGACAGCGGCAGCGTGAAGCTCTTCGAGCAGATCATCGACGAGGAGCAGCTGCACTACAACTACTTCGACAACGTCGGCGGGCACATCGAGACGCTCGGCGACGTCTACCTCTCCAAGATCGCGGGCACGCCCTCGTCCACGGGAGGCACCACCAAGGGCTTCGTGCTGAACGCCGCCGGAGGCGCCGCGGCAGGCTAGCCCTCTCGATCCCGGATCATGAGAAAAGGGGCGCCCCGCGAGGGGCGCCCCTTTTTTGCCGCGCAATGGACCGGGCGGGCTACTTGGAGCCCGGCATGACCATGTACTCCACGCGGCGGTTCAGGCGGCGTCCGGCCGCGGTCTCGTTGCTGGCCGCGGGCGAGCTCTCGCCGAACCAGCGGATGACCATGCGGTCAGGGTTGATGCCGTGCTTCTTGACCAGGTATTCCTTGGCGGCCATGGCCCGGCGCATGGACAGGCCCACGTTGTACTTCTCGGTGCCGATGCTGTCGGTGTAGCCCGAGGCGTAGAAGGTGGAGGAGGGGTCGGCCTTCAGGTCGGCCGCGGCCTTGTCCAGCATCTCCTTGTCCCAGGCCCTGAGGTCGGACTTGTCGAAGGCGAACCAGATGGTGTGCACGGGCACGTAGGTCGTTCCACTCGGCTGGACGATCGCGGTGAAGGGCGCCAGGGCGCAGATCTGGCCGGTGCAGACCTCGGGGTTGCGCACCGCGTAATCGAAGTCCACGTTCAGGGAGCAGGGGCTGGCCTTGGCGATGGAGTCGAGCATCTTCTGGCCGTCCCGGTTCTGGGCCACGCTGACGGTCATGAAGCAGACATTGTACTTCGCGGCCAGGCCCTTGGCGATCTTGACCGGGTTTCTCGTGTCGGTGTTGCGGCCGTCGGAGAAGATGATGACCACGGTGCGGCCGGAAAGCGTCTTCAGCATGTCGCCGACCTTGAGCATGGCCTCGCCGAGCGGCGTGGGCGCGCCGAAGGCCTGGCCGCCCGGGATCTCGGTGGGCAGCGAGTCGATGGCCTGGCGGTAGCCCGCCTTGTCGTAGGAACCCAGGGGGTAATAGGCCTTCCAGGGCGTGAAGGTGTACAGCCCCGCCTTGTAATTGAAGTCGGGGATGTCCGCGTTGAAGGCGCGCAGCAGATCCTCGGCCGCGAGCAGCTTGGTCGTCTTGGAGGGCGCGTACTCACCGGCCATGGAGCCGGAGGAGTCGAAGAGGATGATGAAGTTGTCGGCCGTCTGCACGTACTGGCCTTTCTGGATCAGGGGGCTCGGTCCCTTCTTCTCCATTGTCTGGCCCGGAGGCGTCAGGGGCTGGCCGGTCGCGCCCTGGGGGCGGCTCAGGACGGTTTTGCTCTGGGCCCCTGCCATGGCCGGAACGGCCAGCAGGAGAGCCAGGGCCGCGAAGGTGAGTGCGAACCTTTTGGCGAACATGGCGAGGCTCCTTTGGTTGACGGTGAAAACCGGAAAAGTTTTTTCAGTATTGCCATTGTAAAATGGAATCGCGGGAAAATGTCAAGGAGAGGAAGAGGCAAAGGAAAAATCATATTGATCCGCGCGGGGAGTGCGCATTTGCCCTTGACTTTGCGTCATACTATTGACACCAGTTGGTGAATGCGCGCCGTGTGGGGGCACGCGCCGTATTTCATCCGGGAGGCGCTCCGCATGGAGTTGAACGTCGAGGGTATCATCGGCGCGAGTTCTGGGCTCAAGGAAGTCTTCAAGATCCTGGCCAAGGTCGCGCCCACCGACTCCACGGTCCTGATCACGGGCGAATCCGGCACGGGCAAGGAACTGCTCGTGCGGGCCCTGCACAGGAACAGCCACCGCCGCGATCATCCCTTCGTGCCCATCAACTGCGGGGCGATCCCCAAGGAACTGCTCGAATCCGAGCTCTTCGGCCACGAGAAGGGCGCCTTCACGCACGCCGTGCGCACGAGGCCCGGCCGCTTCGAACTGGCCCAGGGCGGAACGGTCTTCCTGGACGAGATCGGCGAGATGGACCTCTCGCTGCAGGTCAAGATCCTGCGCGTGCTCCAGGAGCGCGAGTTCGAGAAGGTCGGCGGCGCCAAGGTCCAGAAGGCCGACGTGCGCGTGGTGGCGGCCACCAACCGCGACCTGGAGAAGGAAGTGGCCGAGGGCCGCTTCCGCGAGGACCTCTTCTACCGCCTGAACGTCATCCCTCTGCACCTGCCGCCCCTGCGCGAGCGCGGCGAGGACGTGCTGCTCCTGGCCGACTACTTCCTGGACAAGTTCTGCCGCCTGCGCGAGCGGCCCCGCCTGGGCATGGACCCCGAGGCGCGGCACATGCTCCGCGACTACTCCTGGCCGGGCAACGTGCGCGAGCTCGAGAATTTCATGGAGCGCATGGCCATCCTCTGCGAGGGGGCGGAGATCGTGCCGCAGGACCTGCCGGAGAAGATCTGGCGGGACTCCGGGCTCGAGCGGCCGCACCCCGAGCCCGCCCCGGCCGCGCCGCAGGGCTTCGTCTGGCCCACGCTGTCGCACCTGCGCGAGCAGGGGCTCGGGCTCAAGGAATTCCTGGACTCGATCGAGGAACGCCTCCTGGTGGAGGCCCTGGGCGAGGCGGGCGGCGTCAAGAACCAGGCCGCCGAACTGCTCGGCATCAAGCGCACCACGCTCATAGAGAAACTCAAGAAACGCAAGCTGGACGCGAACTGAGCGGGGCCCCGGGGGTGGAAGGCGGTATGCGCAGGAGGGCGGCCGCGCCCAGGGGGCCGCTTGAAGCAGTGTCCGGACGAGCACGCTTCTTGCTTCGCCGCGCCCTGGTGCGACGTATCTCCCTTGCCGGCCCGTTCCGGTTCCTTTGCGCGCTGTCGCTGCTCCTGCTCCTGCCCGCCCAGGCCATGGCCTTCGAGGTGGCGCACGGCACGTCCGGCGGCAACGAGACCCTGACGCTGACCTTCGACGGCCAGGCACCCAGGGTGCGCGCCGAGCGCGTGGGCGCGGACCGCGTGGCCGTGACCGTGCAGAACGGCGGCACGCGCCCCGCCGCGCAGACCTATTCCGGCTCAGGGATCGTGCAGGGCATCACGCCCACGGGCGACGGCTTCTCGGTCCGCCTGCGCAGCAACGCCTTCGGCTTCATCAACATGCCCGCGCGGGGCAACAGCGTGACCCTGCAGTTCTTCCGCGACCCCATCGGCGCGCTGTGGTCCAAGACCACGGAGCCCGCAGCGCCCGCGCCCAAGCCCGAGCCCAAGCCCGAGCCCAAGCCCGAGCCCAAGCCCGAGCCTAGGCCGCAGCAAAAGCCCGAGCCCGCGAAGACGCCCCCCGCGGCTCCCCGGAAATCGGCTCCCCAGGCACCTGCGCCGCAAAAGGCGGCTCCCCAGGCGGCTCCCCAGGCGATTCCCAAGACGTCTGCCCAGACGCCTGCCGGGCCCCCGGCCGGACCGCAAAAGAACGGGCAGGCCGCGCCCGCCATCCCCGGCCCCACGCCCCCGACGCCGCCCACGCCTCCGGTTCCGCCGAACCGGCCCGGCTCCCTGTCCGCCCCGGGCTCGAGCCCGTATTCCCTGCGCGCGCCGGTGCGACAGGTCGGTCCCGATGCCGCCCAGGCCTGGAACGCTGGCACCGCGGCCGAAGGCGCCGCGAACGGCGCCGCCGCTCCGGAAAGTCCGCAGGCGGCCGCCGCGCAAGGCCCGCAGGAAGGCTATTCCCTGCGCCAGTCCGTGGTGCACAAGACATTGCCCGAGATCCTGGCGGCGAACAGCGCGGCCCCGCCCGCAGCCCCCGGCAGCGCACAGCAGTCCGCTGCGCCGGGTGCGGCGGCAGGCGGCGAGCAGGCGGCCGGGACGCAGGGGAA
Organism: Desulfovibrio sp. X2; assembly: GCF_000422205.1. Taxonomy (NCBI): domain Bacteria; kingdom Pseudomonadati; phylum Thermodesulfobacteriota; class Desulfovibrionia; order Desulfovibrionales; family Desulfovibrionaceae; genus Desulfovibrio; species Desulfovibrio sp. X2. Next base: position 35,009 of record NZ_ATHV01000004.1, on the reverse strand, counting down.
CCCCGCCCCGGCCCCGGCCGCTCCTCAGGTCAAGGGTGCGGCCGCGCCGCCGCCCGAGGCCGGAGGGCGGCCCGCCGACCAGCCCGCCCCCCACGCGGGAGAGCAGGCAGGCGACCAGACCGGCGGACATGTCGCCGCAGCCCCGGCCGCCGGGGAGCAGGCGCCCGACGGCGCGGGCCACGAGGCCGCGCCGCACGAAGGCGGAAAGGGCGGCCACGGCGCCGAGCCGCCGATGTCTCCGGCCGAACTGCGCCAGAAGCAGGAAGACCAGCTCCAGGAGGCCCTGGCCGCCCTGCAGGGCGGCAACTACGCCGACGCGAGCAAGCAGCTCGAGGCCCTGACCAAGGACCCGGCCTATCCGGCCGACCTCAAGGGGGAGGCCTACTACAACCTGGCGCAGAGCCTCTTCACGCAGCACGCCGACGACCTCACGCCGCACTTCGAGGAGATCGTGGGGGCCTTCGAGCGGGCCATGAACTACCAGCCCGAGGGACCCAAGGTCCCGGGCATCCTCTTCTCGCTCGGCCTCGTGAACATGCGCGTGGGCAACATCCCGGAGGCCACGGCCTACTTCAACCTGCTCAAGAAGCGCTACCCGCACGACGAGAACATCGCGCTCATCGACTACTACTGGGGCAAGTACTACGCCGAGCAGGGCGACTACCAGCAGGCCGCGGACCACTACCAGGCCCTGGTGCAGGGCTATCCGGACAGCCCGGTGGTGCGCGAGGCCGCCGTGGGCCTGGCCGAGGCCCTGAACAAGCTCGGCTTCGACAAGGAGGCGGGCAAGATCGTCGACTACGTGGACAAGCGCTTCCCGCGCTACTACGTGGAATCGCCGGAGTTCCTCCGCCTCACGGGCAACGTGGCCAACGCCCTGGGCGACTACGCCAAGGCCAAGGACGCCTACTGGGCCTTCTACAACCTCGATCCCAAGGCGCCGGACGTGGACGTGGTCCTGGCGCGCATCGGCGACATCTACCTGCGCCAGGGCGACAAGGACGCGGCGCGCGAGATGTATACCCGCGTGGCGAACGAGTACGGGGACAAGCAGGGCGGCCTGGTGGCCAAGATGCGCCTGGCCGAGGAGGGCATCTACGACGATCCCACCATGCCCCAGATGTCCGCGGTCTTCGACAGGCCCTTCACCCTGCGGCCGGTGGAGATCTACAACCAGATCATGGAGAAGTACCCGGACAGCCCGCTCGCGCCTCTGGCCCAGGCGAAGCTCGGCATGTGGTACCTCTTCAACAACAAGCCGGACGAGGCCCTGAACGCGGCAGGGAAGTTCTTCGAGAAGTATCCCAAGCACAGCCTGGCCGGGCACGTGCGCGACATGGCCCTGGCCGCCTTCGAGAAGTCGGTCAAGGAAAGCCAGGACCAGGGCAACTGGCCGCGCATCGCGGGCATGTGGCAGCGCTTCCCCTTCCTGGAGCAGATGCGGGACAAGATGACCCCGGACACGCGCATGGCCGTGGCCACGGCGCTGTGGAAGCAGGGCCGGAACGATCAGGCCCTGGCCCTGGCCCTGCCCTTCCTCGAGAAGAAGGGGCCGCTCTCCGAGCTGGCCCTCGGGCTCGTGCTCGACGTCTACGTGGGCAACAACGACTGGCCCGCCGTGTCCGACCTCGCCAAGCGCCTCTCGGGCTGGGACCTCTCGCCCAAGCTGCGCCGCCAGCTGGACTACGCCACGGCAGTGGCCCTGACCGGGCTCGGCCGGACCAAGGAGAGCGAAGGGCTGTGGAGCAAGCTGGCCGGGGACCAGGACCTGCCCGGAGGCGAACGCGGCCTGGCGCTCTACCACATGGCCAAGGCCGCGGAGGCGGACAAGCAGCTGGAGAAGGAGTTCCTCTACGCGCAGGAGGCCGTGAGCCTGCTGCTCTCCGCGCATTCCCAGCCGGACCGGGTCAAGGACCTGATGATGATGCTCATGGACGTTACCGAACGCGCCGGACGCTTCGAGGACGCGCTGCGCTGGGGGCTCCAGTACGACAAGATGATCACCGACGAGTCGCCTGACTGGCCCGCCTTCAGGCTGCGCCTGGCGCGCGTCTACCGCGAGTACGGGGACAAGGACACCGCGCGCAAGATCCTCGAGGACATCATCGCCCGCAAGCCCGGCACCCTCGCCGCGCGCACCGCCCAGGCCGCCCTGAGCACCACGAGCATCGAAAAGCAAGTTCAGGAATACACCCCCTCCATCCCCTAGCCAGGGCGCTGAAAAGGTGCCGTCTGCGGCGTCGCCGCGAAAAGCTCGAACCCTCGCGTAGGTCAGACTACGCGTCGGGCTTGAATTCTTCTTGCTCCTTGCATCTGACGCTTTTTGAGCGCCCTGGGCAGGTTGCTGAAAAGGTGCCGTCTGCGGCGTCGCCGCGAAAAGCTCGAACCCTCGCGTATGCGGAATACGCGAGGGTTCGAGCTTTTCTTGCTCCTTGCATCCGACACCTTTTGAGCGCCCTGGGCAGGGTGCTGCAAAGGCGCCGTCTGCGGCGTCGCTGCGGAAGATGCAAACCCTCGCGTATGGGGAATACGCGTCGGGCCTGCCTCTTCCTTGCTCCTTGCATCCGGCACCTTTTGAGCATCCTGCCGGGATTGTTGGGAGGAGGATGGGGTGAAGGGAGAAGGGGCGTTACGCGGCGGTACGTCGCGTGCGCTTTTCAGCCCGTCACGCCCGGGCGGACCATGTTCGTTGCCCGGCGTGGCGAGTGCGAAGGAGGTCGAGGGGTAACCCCTCGTGGGGGAGGGTGCAGGGAGGGGCGCATAGCCCCTCCCTGCCCGCCGGAGGCCTTCTCTTCTCAGTCGTCGTCCGCGTGGGGGCGGGCGGAGGGGGCGGCGTTGGCGCGCAGGTAGTCGCGCTCGTAGTCCGTCCATTTCACGCCGAGCAGGGCCATGGCCAGCTCCACGCAGAGTTCGGCTGTCTGGTTGCGCTTGTCCATGAGCGGGTTGACCTCGATGATGTCCAGGCCCGCGAGGGGGAGGCGCTCGCCGATGGTCCGGCAGACGTAGGTGATCTCGCGGTAGTTGAGGCCGCCGCGGGTCATGATGCCCGTGCCGGGGGCCAGGCGCATGTCCATGACGTCGGCGTCGAAGCTCACGTAGACCGCGTCCGTGTGCTGGGCGACGCGGGCCACGGCCTCCTCCATGACCCGGGCGAGGCCCAGGTGCTCCATGTCGAAGGTGGAGTAGAGCGCGATGCCCTGGCGGCGCACGAATTCCATCTCTTCCGGGTCCACGTCCTTGGCGCCGATGATGACCACGTCCTCCGGCCTGACCTTGGGCGCGAAGCCCAGGCAGCGCACGAGCTCCGGGTAGCCGTGGCCGAGCGAGACGGCCAGGGGCATGCCGTGGATGTTGCCCGAGGGGCTCGTCTCGGGCGTGTTGGCGTCGGCGTGGGCGTCGATCCAGACCACGCCGAGCCTGCCGTGGGCCTTGGCCAGCCCGGCGATGGCGCCGATGGCCGTGGAGTGGTCGCCGCCGAGCGTGAGCGGGATCTCGCCCCGGGCGGCCGCCTCGTAGACGTGGCGGCCGAGCGCCTCGGAGACGCGCGCGATCTCGGCGCGCTTGGCCCCGGCGCGTTCGCCCACGGGCAGGCGGTCCAGGGCGAAGTTGTGGGCCACGGTCAGGTCGCCCGCGTCTACGTAGGAGAAGCCCGCGTGCTCCAGGGCCTCGAAGATGCCCGCGTAGCGCAGCGCCGTCGGCCCCATGTCCACGCCGAGCTTGGAGACGCCGAGGTCCATGGGGACGCCGAGGACGTTGAAGACGCTGCCTTTGGAAATCATGCGGGCTCCTTGCTGCGATGCTCGATACCGTGCCCGCGGGGCCGAACGGCCCTTCGGGCAAACGCGCCGATTCTAGGCGGGAACCGCCAAAAAGCAAGTCGCGCCGACTCCCGGGTTCCCTTGCAGGAAAAAAGATTTATGCTAGAAGGGCACTTGCGGCTTCAACCATGGGAGGGGCAAGGAGGATCGCCATGAACAGACGGCCGATCGTGGCGGGGCAGTTCTACCCCACAGACGTACACGAGCTCGAGCGGATGATAGTGACCTGCGCCGAGGGCGCGGGTGAAAGCGAGATGGAGCCCACCGTCCTGGCCATGGTGCCCCACGCGGGCTACATCTACTCCGGCCAGGTCTGCGGCCAGACCCTGGCGCAGGCCAACCTGCCCGACGTCGTGGTCCTGCTCGGGCCGAACCATACCGGCCGCGGCGCCCCGCTGGCCGTGTGGCCCGACGGCGCATGGGAGCTGCCCGGCGGCGGCCTGCCGGTGGACGAGTCCCTGGCCGCGGCCATCGTGGGGGCGGGGCACGGCTTTCGGGCCGATACCGCGGCGCACGAGCACGAGCATTCCCTCGAGGTCGTCCTGCCGTTCCTGCGCCACTTCAACAACAACATCCGCGTCGTGCCCGTGGCCGTGTCCGCGCGCTCGCCCGAGTCCCTGCTCGAGGCGGGGCAGGCGCTGGCCGAGGCCATGGCGGCCCTGCCCGATCGGGCGGCCATCGTGGTCAGCTCGGACATGAGCCACTACCTGCCGCACGACAAGGCCAAGGAGCGGGACTCCCTGGCCCTCGAGCGGATCCTGTCCTTCGACCCGGAGGGCCTCTACCGCGTGGTGGCCGACCACGGCATCACCATGTGCGGCGTGCTGCCCATGGTGCTCGGGATGCATGCGGCCCGCGTCCTCGGCGCGCAAAACGCGCGTCTCGCCGCCTACGCCACCTCGGGGGATGCCTCGGGCGATTACACGAGCGTCGTCGGCTACGCCGGCGTGCTGATGAACTAGGAGAACATCGAAGATGCAAGCGCTTCACCGTTCACGTCTTTTCAGGGCCGTGGCCCTCGTGCTGGTCCTGGTCTTCCCGGCCTCGCTCTTCGGCTGCGCCAGCCGCCAGCCCCTGCCGCAGCCGCGCAGGGTGGCGGATCCCGATACCGTGCCCGGCTCGGTCAAGACCTCGGAGTTCGGCATCGCGGCCGTGGGCTACACCTACCTGGGCGAGGGGCTGGACTACAGCAAGGCGGGGCTCGACCCGGTCTTCCTGGTTTTCAAGAACAGCTCCGACAAGAAGTTCACCGTGGACTACGACCAGACGCGCGGCGTGGCCTCCGACGGCTCCGAGTACCTGCCCTACAGCGTCGACGAGGCCACGCAGCTCGTGACCCGTTCCGAGGCCCTGTCCAACACCACGAGCAACGCGGCCCGCTCCGGCGGCCTCGGCGCGGTGCTCGGCGCGGGCATCGGCGCGCTGATCGGGACCATCGGCGGCGGCGACAACATCTGGAAGGGCGCGGCCATCGGCGCCGCCGGCGGCGCCATGGCCGGCGGCCTCTACGGCGGCTACAACTCCGAGACCGAACTCAAGCAGAGCGTGATACGCGAGCTGTCGCGCTACGCCTGGACTTCCGAGCCGGTGCCGCAGAGCTACACCAAGGTCGGCTACCTCTACTTCCCGGGCGACGTGAAGATCGACAAGGTCAAGCTGCTCGTGCGCTCGGGCGACACGGTCACCACCTACACCCTGCCCGTGACCCAGGTCTTCGAGCAGCAAAAGGACGGCTCCGGCGGCGGGACCAAGTAGGGCGGCGCGGGAACGATGCGCGAAAAGCCCGTCATCCTCGTCGTCGACGACGAACGGCTGAACCGTTTCACCCTGGAGCGAATGCTCCGGGGCGAGGGTTTCGTAAGCCTCCTGGCCGCAAGCGGCCGGGAGGCTCGTGAGATGGCGGGCGCGCATTGCCCCGATCTCATCCTGCTCGACATCATGATGCCCGGGGAGAGCGGGCTCTCGACGCTCGGTTCGCTCAAGAACGAGCCGTCCACGGCCTCCATCCCGGTCATCCTGCTCTCGGCCCTGGCCGACGTGGAGACCAAGGTCAAGGGCTTCGAGCTCGGGGCCGTGGACTACGTGACCAAGCCCTTCGAGCTGCCCGAGGTCCTGGCCCGCATCCGCAACACGCTGAAGCTCAAGGCCGCCTACGAGGAGATCATCCGCACCCAGGCCGAGCGTCTGGCCCAGGTGCGCGACGCCCAGAAGGCCATCCTCGTCACGCCCGAGGACCTGCCCGGGGCGGGCTTCGCGGTCTCCTACGAGCCTGTGCTCGAGGCGGGCGGCGACTTCTACGACGTCATCGACGTGGGCGGCGGCTACGGCTACTTCGTGGCAGACGTGAGCGGCCACGACATCACCGCCTCGTTCGCCACCGCGGGGCTCAAGGCGCTGCTCGCGCAGAACGCCGGTCCGCTGTTCACGCCCGCGGAGACGCTCGGCAACCTCAACAGCGTGCTCGGCCGCGTGCTCCGCCGCGGGCAGTTCCTGACCGCCTGCTACTGCCTGCTGAACGCGCGGCGCACGAGCCTGCGCGTCTTTTCCTGCGGCCACCCGCCGCCCATCCTCATGCCCGCGGACGGCACAAAGCCGCGCTTTTTGGAGGCCGGCGGAGACATCCTCGGTCCCTTCGAGTCCGTCTCCTTCGCCCCCCTGACCCTGGACGTCTCTCCCGGCGACCGGCTCTACATGTACACCGACGGTCTGGTGGAGGCGCCCGAGCGCGACCTGACCTCCGGCCTTCCCGAGCTCCTCGAGGCATGCGCCGCTTGCCGGACGCACCCTTTGCGTGAGAGTGTCGAGGCCGTTCGTTCGGTCATGGGGCGGGGAGGGCCGTTCCACGACGATGCCGTCCTGCTTGCGGTGGAGGTCTGAGATGCTGATACTTTTGCACCGTCCGCACATCCTGGCTTTCCAGTCATCGGCCCGCCTGTCCAACATCGACCAGATCTGGAGCATGACCGAGCGCTTCCTGTCCGAGGAGCACCTTGACGGCGACCTCTTCTCCCTGCAGCTCGGCCTGCGCGAGGCGTTGTCCAACGCCATCCTGCACGGCTGCGGGAGCCAGGGCGACCGCAAGGTCTTCTGCGAACTCGAGGCGGGCGGGGAAGAGCTGACCGTCACGGTGCGCGATCCCGGCAAGGGCTTCGACTGGGGGGCCATGCCTCGCGTGGAGCCGCCGCCGGAGAACGAGGTGGGGCGGGGCCTGGCGCTCATCGAGAAATGTTTCGACGAGGTCTCCTTCAACGAGACCGGCAACGAGATCAGCCTGACCAAACGGCTTGTGCGCAAGGGGGGGAGCATGTCGGACGTGATACGGGCCGAGGCCGGGGCGACCATTCTGCCCGGCCGCGACCTCGTGGCGTCGACCGTGGAGGAGGTCAGGAACGAGCTGACCTCCCTGGTCGACGAGGGCTACACCAACCTGACCATCGACCTCACGGGCGTGCGCATGGTGGATTCCCTGGGCATGGGATTGTTCGTGGCCACGCACAATTCGCTGCTCGGCAAGGGCGGCAGCCTGACGCTGGTCAACGTCCCGGAGCGCATCTACGACATCCTGTCCATGATGCGCCTGACCAGGCACTTCACCGTCCACAAGGCTCCCGAATGAGGCCCGAATGAGGGGAGTGCGGGCATGAACGGCGCGACAGCCCCCGTGTCCGACCTCCTGGCCGCGCGCTGGAGGAGGCTGCTGGCCGATTTCGGCAGCGGCGTGGCGGAGATCGGCGCGAGCCCGAAGGAGCTGGATTCCGGGCGGCTGGGCAACCTGCTGCGCTCCGCGCATACGCTCGCGGCCGTGGCGGAGCGCTTCTGGCCCGGCCTGGTCGTGGCGGAGCTCGCGCGCGAGGCGGAAGGGGTGCTCCTCGCGCTGCGCAGCCGTACGCTGCCCTTCTCGGAGGCGGTGCAGGGCGCGCTGGTGCACGCCTTCGACGCCCTCTCCCTGCTGGCCTCGGAGGACGGCGCGGGACCGGCCCGGGAAGGCCGCACGCGCCAGGCGGCATCGAGCGTGGCGCGCGAACTGGCCGGGCTGCTGCCGCACGGAGCCGCCGAGCGCCGGATTCTGGTGGCAGACGGGCCGGAGGGAGCGGTCTTCCAGAGCGACGAGATGCTCCTGGCCGCTGCGCTTCGCGGGGGCAAGTCGTTCTACCACATTTCGCTCACCCCTTCCGGACTCGTCGACCCGCCGGAGGAGGCCGACGGGCTCGTCTGCGACGTGCTCGCTGCCCTGGCCGGAGCGGGGTGCGTGCTCGGCAGCCGCCTGGACGAACCGGACGAGGCGGGGGCGCCGCGCGTCTTTTCGGCCCTGGTGGGCTCCTTCGTGGACGCGGAGATACTGGGCATGCTCACCGGCGTGCCCACTGAGCAGGTGCGCCGCCTGCCCGGGCTCGTCGCCCCTTCGGGCCCCGGGTTTTCGCATCCGCCGTCCGGGCAGGCCCCGGCGCAGGCTCCTGCCCAGTCCGGAACCGGAGAGGTCGATTCCGGCGAAGAAGATTCGGCCGCCGCCGACGCGGCCAGGGAGGAACATGCCATGAGCGAGAAAGAAACCGGACGTGCAGCGGCCGCCGCATCCGAGCCGGAATCGGCGGCCGGCGGGACGGAGGCAGACGAAATTCCCTCGGACGAGACTCCCCTGGACCAACTGCCGGGTCCCTTTGTCGTGCGCCGCGCGGACGGACAGGTCGTGTGCGAGCTCGGCGAGTCGGCCACCGTGGCCGAGGCTGCTGCGCTGTGCGCCGCGTTGCTCGCGTGCGTGGCCCAGGGCAGCGAGGTGCGCCTGGACGCGGCCAGGCTTTCGCGCATCGACGTGACCTTCGTGCAGCTCGTGGCCGCGGCGCAGAAGAGCCTGCAGGAGAAGGGCGGCAGCATCGGCTTCCTCGCCCCCCCTTCCGAGGCCGTGAGCGCCGAGCTCACCTCCCTCGGCCTGGCCTGCTTCCCCGAAGTCGTCTGCGAGTCCGACCTCTAGCTCCCCACGCCGACAGCCCGTTCCTCCCCGAGCGCGCGAAGCAGCGCATGAAAAAAGGGCGGCCCGTTTCCGGACCGCCCTTCGTCTTTTTCGTTTTGCTCGGGAAGCGCGGGCTACCTGCGCCCGCCGCGTCCGCCGCGGTCACCGCCGCGTCCGCCGCGATCGCAGCGGTCGCCGCCGCGGTCACGTCCGCCGCCACGGGGCGCGCTGAAGCTGGAGAGGTCCACTTCCTGGCCCGCCTGCTCCATGAGCCACGCCTTGCGCGAGAGGCGCACGCGGCCTCCGGCCTGGACCTCGACGACCTTGACGGTCACTTCCTGGCCCACGGAGAGCAGGTCGGAGACGTTCTCCACGCGCTCGACGTCGAGCTGGGAGACGTGCAGCAGGCCTTCGAGACCCGGCAGGATCTCGACGATGGCGCCGCAGTCGATGATCTTGATGACCTTGCCGACGTAGTTCTTTCCGACCTCGGCGGTCTGGTCGTAGTAGAGGATCATCTCCTCGGCCTTCTTCAGGGACTCGAGGGTCGGCGCGAAGATCTTGATGTTGCCGGTGTCCTCGATGTCGATGTCCGCCTCGGTGGCCGCGGTGATGGCCTTGATGTTCTTGCCGCCGGAGCCGATGACCTCGCGGATCTTCTCGGGGTTGATGGTGATGGTCTTGTACTGCGGGGCGAGGTCGGAGAGCTCCTCGCGCGGCGCGGTCAGGACCGTGGCCATCTCGGAGAGGATGTGCAGGCGGGCGTCGCGGCTCTGGTGCAGGGCGCGGCGCAGGACCTCCTGCGGGATGCCGGAGATCTTGATGTCCATCTGCACGGCGGTGATGCCCTCGGCCGTGCCGGCGAGCTTGAAGTCCATGTCGCCCAGGGCGTCCTCGTCGCCGAGGATGTCCGTGAGCACGTAGTACTCCTCGCCGACCTTGGCCAGGCCCATGGCGATGCCCGCCACCGGGGCCTTGATGGGCACGCCCGCGTCCATGAGCGCCAGGCAGCCGCCGCAGACCGTGGCCATGGAGGAGGAGCCGTTGGACTCCATGACCTCGGAGACCACGCGCACGGTGAAGGGGAACTCGCCGTTCTCGGGCAGGACCGCGGACAGGGCGCGCTCGGCCAGGGTGCCGTGGCCAACCTCGCGGCGGGACGGCGCGCGCAGCGGCCGGGCCTCGCCCACGCAGTACGGCGGGAAGTTGTAGTGCAGCATGAAGGGCTTGGTCTTCTCGCCGACCAGCGTCTCGAGGCGCTGCTCGTCGCGCGAGGAGCCGAGCGTGGTGATGCACAGGGCGGAGGTCTCGCCGCGGCGGAAGAGCGAGGAGCCGTGCGCCTGCGGCAGTACGCCGGTCTCGATGGAGAGCGGGCGCACCGTGGTCAGGTCGCGTCCGTCGATGCGGCGGCCCGTGGTGCTGATCTTCTCGCGCACGATGGCCTTCTCGAGGGCGCCGAGCGCCTCCTCGAAGTGCTTGCCGAAGTCCGCGTCGTCCTCGAAGCGCTCGGCCAGGGAGGCCTTGGCCTTCTCGCGCACCTGGGCCATGGCCTGGCGGCGGGGCATCTTCTCGGGCACGGCCAGGGCCTCGGTCATGTCGGCGCGGGCGGCCTCGAAGACGGCCTCGACCAGCTCCTTGTTCTCAAGGGGCGGGGTGAAGGTGCGCTTTTCCTTGCCGACCTTGGCGCGCAGTTCCTCCTGCATGTCGATGAGCGGCAGGATCTGCTCGTGGCCCCAGGCGATGGCATCCGCCACGAGATCCTCGGGCAGGAACTGGGCCGAGCCCTCGACCATGACCACGGCGTCGCGCGAGGCGGCCAGGACCAGGTTCAGGGTGGCGTCGGCGTTCATGCTCTCGTAGGTGGGGTAGAGGACGAACTTGCCGCCCACGTAGCCCACACGGGCGCAGGCGATGGGGCCGGACCAGGGGATGGAGGAGATGGTCAGCGCGGCCGAGGCGCCGGTCATGGCCAGCACGTCCGGGTTGCAGACGCGGTCGGCCGAAAGGACCGTGGCGATGACCTGGACCTCGTCCTTGAAGCCCTTGGGGAAGAGCGGACGCACCGGGCGGTCGATGAGGCGGGAGATCAGGGTCTCGTGATCCGAGGGACGGCCCACTTCGCGGCGGAAGTAGGAGCCCGGGATGCGGCCCGCGGCGTAGAACTTCTCCTGATAGTTGCAGGTCAGGGGGAAGAATCCGCGGTCGATCTCGAGGGCCTGGCAGCAGGCCGTGACGAGCACGACGGTGCCGCCGGACTGCACCCACACGGCGCCGTCGGCCTGGTTGGCCATGCGGCCGGTCTCGATGGTGATGTCCATGCCGCCGACCGTGGTGGTCAGGCTGGTCTTTTCGAAGGGAACGGGCATTCAATGCTCCTTGGTTGGGGGGTATCCCCTCGGAGCGTTAGCTGGTCTGTGGCGAGGGCTCCGGTGCGAGCCCGGGCGGAGGCTCCTGGCCGAAGCACCCGCCACAGCCAACTACTGCGCTCCAAAGGGTGGAGGGAAGGCCGGGACTCCACGCGGAGTCCCGGCCGGAAGTCGTCTACTTGCGCAGGTTGAGCCGACCGATCAGCTCGCGGTAGCGCTGGATGTCCTTGCTCTTCAGGTAGTTGAGCAGCTTGCGGCGCTGTCCGACCAGCTTGAGCAGGCCCGTGCGGGAGTGGTAATCCTTGGCGTGGACCTTGAAGTGCTCGGTCAGGTAGGTGATGCGGCTGGTCAGCAGGGCAACCTGCACCTCGGGCGAACCGGTGTCACCCTCGTGCTTGGCGTACTCCGCGATGATGCGGTTCTTGTCCTCGGGCGTCATGACCACAGCAGTCTCTCCTTGTTGATGATGTAATGTGTTGTGGGACCAGGCGGCTACCAGAGACCGCGCAGGATCGCCCAGCGGACGTCGCCGGATTCGATCGTGCTTTCGGCCAGGGCCAGGGGGGTTCCCGTCTCGTCGAGGAACATCGCCCTGGCGCCGGGCCCGGCCTGTCCGCGCGTGGGCAGCCTGACCCCGTTCTTCACCTGGTGGGCCTCCTCGGCCGTGAGACGCGCCCGGGGCCAGTCCGGCAGGGCATCGGCCAGGCCGATGACCCATTCGGGCAGCCTTTCGGGCTCGTCGAGCACGTTCTGCAAGGGAACGGCCCTCTCCAGGGTGAACGGGCGGCTTTCCTCGCGCCGAAGCGCGGTCAGCACGGCGCCGCAACCAAACCGCGTCCCCAGGCTGTGGACCAGGGAGCGGACATAAGTGCCTGCCGAGCAGGACACCTGAAACTCGGTCTCCGGCAGGGCAATGTCAAGTGCCCTGGCCGAAAAGACCGTTATTTCCTTCGTTTTGACAGGAACGTCCTTGCCTTCGCGGGCCAGTGCGTACAGGGGCTTTCCCTGATGCTTGGCCGCTGAGTAGGCAGGCACTTCCTGCACTTTTGCCTGCGTCCAGTCAAGCACCGCCGCTTCCACCTGCGCGGCGGTCAGATGCGAACAGTCTGCCTCGGACACGACCTTGCCCTGGATGTCGTAGGTGTCGGTCGTGGTGCCGAAGCGCAGCCTCCCCCGGTAGGTCTTGACCGCGCCGGTGATGAAGGTGGCCAGCTTGGTGGCCTGGCCGAGGAGCACCACGAGCACGCCCGAGGCCAGGGGGTCGAGCGTCCCGGCGTGGCCGATCTTGCGCTGCCCGAGCCGCTTTATGCGGTTCAGGCAGTCGGCCGAGGTCGGGCCCACGGGCTTGTCCAGCACGAGCACGCCGTCGAGCTGCGGAAGGCGGACCTTCTGCGGCGCGGGGCGGTCTTCGCCGGATGTCGCGTGCGTGCGCTCGTCCACTAGGCCTCCGGCAGGATCGCGGCGCAGGCGTCCACGATGGTCTGCGCGGCGCTCGCCATGGGCGGGGGCAGGGTGCCGCCGCTGGCGTTTTTGTGGCCGCCGCCTCCGAAGAGGGCGGCCACCTGCTGCACGTTCACGTCGCCGTGGCTGCGCAGCGAGAACTTGATGTTGCCGTCCGTCTCCTCGCGCAGGGCGATGGCGATCTCCACGCCGCGTACGCGGCGCAGCATGTTGATCAGCCCGTCCGCGTCCTCGCGCAGCGCGCCGCAGGCGGCCATGGCCGCGTGCGGGATGCGGATCACGCCGATGCGGCCGCCGTGCAGCAGGTCGGCCGAGCCCAGGACCTCGCGCATGAGGCAGATGTGCTCGCGCGACCACTGGTTCTGGATGCGCGCGTTGATGGGACCGGGGCGCAGCCCCTGCTCCATGATGCGCGAGGCCACGGCCATGGTCCTGGTGGTGGTGGAGTCGTAGCTGAAATTGCCGGTGTCGGTGACGATGGCCGTGTACACGGCCTCGCCGAGCGGACCGGACAGCGGCACGCCGAGCTCCTCGGCCAGCCGCGCGACCATCTCGCCCGTGCTCGAGTAGGTGGTGCGGACCCAGTTGTAGTCCGCGAAATCCGGGTTGCCCAGGTGGTGGTCGATGTTGATGGTGTGCTTGTCCGGCCAGACGGCCTCGGCCTCGGGGCCGACGCGGGAAAGCGCCCCGCAGTCCAGCGAGATGATCCACTCGATCTCTTCGCCGGGCAGGGAGGTCAGCAGGGGCGCGGGCAGGGAGAGCCAGTCGAAGCCCCGGGGCATGCCCGTGCGGTTGTAGAGGAAATAGCGCTTGCCCAGGGCCTCGAGGATCCAGCCCATGGCCGCCGTGGAGCCCACGGCGTCGCCGTCCGGATTGGTGTGCGCGACCACGAGGAAGTCGTTCTGCTCCGCGATGATGCGGGCCAGCTCACGTCTCGTGTCGCTCATAGACCATGTCCTCGAGGTAGTCGTCGAAGGAGAAGCGCAGCTCGGGCGTCTTCTTCATCTGCAAGGCCTTGCCCAGGCGGGTGCGCAGAAAGCCCGAGGCCTTCTTGAGCGCCGCCTCGACCTGCTTGTGCCGCTCCTCGTCGCCGCTGTAGGTCAGCATGACCTCGGCCACGGAGAAGTCGGCGTTCATGCGCACGCCGCTCACGGTGACCAGCTCGAGTCTCGGGTCGGCCACTTCCTCGGCCAAAAGGCGCGCTATCTCGCGCAGGATGGCGTCGCTCATTCTGTCGGCGCGCCGGCTCGTCGAACGCTTCATCGTCCCTCGTCGTCGAAAATCTCGATGTCCGAATCGGCCAGCTCTTCGTCGCTGGCCGCCTCGACCATGTTCAGTGCCTTCTGCAGCCGCCCCTCCACGACCTTGTAGTCGGGCCCGCAGGTCACGGCTCCCAGGAGCAGGCGCGTGTGCTCGTCCTGCGCGCCGACCTCGGAGGCGGCCACGTTGAATTTGTTGCGGAGCTTCTGCTTCAGGCTCTGCGCCACGCGGCGCTTTCCCTTCAGGCTGTCGTTGCCGTGGAGATGGAACTCCAGGCGCAATACGCCGATGTACATACGTGCCGTGCCGTGCCGGGGAGGAGGGGAGGGGAGCGCGTCCCGAAGGTCCCGGATGCCGGGGCCCGGCTCCTCGCGCCGCGAACAGTGTTTCCTTCCGGTCCCTGTTAGCGCGTTTTCAGTTTCCGCGCCACCCGTGCCCGCGTATTTCGCGGCCGCGCGGGGGCGGCCCCGGAGGCCGCCGGGCGGCGGACGTCCATGCGACGTCCGCGCGCCCGGCGCGCATTCGGTGTGCGGCTACAGCGTGGCCGCGCTCTCCACGAACTCGAAGGCCTCGACGATGTCGCCGACCTTCAGGTCGTTGAAGTTCTGCAGCGTGATGCCGCATTCGTAGCCCTTGGCGACTTCCTTGACGTCGTCCTTGAAGCGCTTGAGCGAGGACAGCTCGCCGGTGTGCACCACGACGCCGCCGCGCAGCAGGCGGATCTTGGCGTTGCGCGTGATCTTTCCGTCGGTCACGCCGCAGCCCGCGATGGTGCCGATGCGGGAGATGTGGAACAGCTCGCGCACCTCGGCCTGGCCCAGGTAGTTCTCGCTGATCACCGGGGCGAGCATGCCCGCCATGGCGTCCCTGATCTCCCCGACCAGCTTGTAGATGATGTCGTAGAAGCGGATCTCCACCTTCTGCTGCTCGGCCACTTCCTTGATCTTGGCGGTGGGCCGCACGTTGAAGCCGATGATGATGGCTTCGGAGGCCGAGGCGAGCAGGATGTCGGACTCGGTGATGGCACCGGCGCCCGAGTGGATGATGCTGATCTTGACCTTGTCGGTGCTGGCCTTGGTCAGGGCGTCGGCGATGGCCTCGAGCGAGCCCTGCACGTCGGTCTTGACCACGAGGTTCAGCGTCTTGACCTCCTCGTCCGGGCGGGACTTGAGGAAGGACTCCAGGGTGACCTTGGTCTCCTTGGCCAGCTCGCGCTCGCGCTGCTTGGTCTGGCGCTCCTCCGCGATGCGGCGGGCGACCTTCTCGTCGGCCACGCAGACGAACTCGTCACCGGCCTCGGGCACGCCGTCGAAGCCCTGGACCTCGATCGGCATGGCCGGTCCGGCCTTCTTGAGCTTCTTGCCCTGGTCGCTGAACATGGCGCGCACCTTGCCCCAGTGCAGGCCGCAGACGTAGGCGTCGCCCTGCTTGAGCGTGCCCTCGGAGATGAGCACGGTGCCCAGCGCGCCGCGGCCCTTGTCGAGCTTGGCCTCGACGATGTGGCCGCGCGCGGGCTTGTCCGGGTTGGCGCGCAGGTCCAGCACCTCGGCCTGCAGCAGGATGAGCTCGAGCAGGTTGTCGATGCCCTGGCGCTGCTTGGCCGAGACGTAGGCGTAAATGGTCTCGCCGCCCCATTCCTCGGGCATGAGGCCGAGCTCGGAGAGCTCGCGCTTCACGCGGTCGGGGTTGGCGCCTTCCTTGTCCATCTTGTTCACGGCCACGACGATGGGCACCTTGGCCGCGCGGGCGTGGTTCACGGCCTCGCGGGTCTGCTCCATGACGCCGTCGTCGGCCGCGACCACCAGGACCACGATGTCCGTGACCTCGGCGCCGCGGGCGCGCATGGCGGTGAAGGCCTCGTGGCCCGGGGTGTCCAGGAAGACGACCTCGCCGCGCTGCGTGGCCACGTGGTAGGCGCCGATGTGCTGCGTGATGCCGCCGGCCTCGCCCGCGGTCACGTTGGAGCTGCGGATGGCGTCGAGCAGCGAGGTCTTGCCGTGGTCGACGTGGCCCATGATGGTTACGACGGGCGGACGCGGCTTCAGGTCCTCGGGCTTGTCGGCCTCGGCCGGGATGATGAAGCTCTCCTCGGAGAAGCCCACCTTCTCGATCTCGTAGCCGAACTCGCCGGCCACCACGGTGGCGGTGTCGATGTCCAGGGACTGGTTGATGGTCGCGAGCACGCCGAGTCCCATGAGCACGCGGATGATCTCCGGCGCCTTGATGCCCATCTGGTGGGCCAGGTCGCCCACGCGGATGGCGTCCTCGACGCGGATCTTGCGCTTGGCGGCCTTCATGGGCTGGGTGATGGGCTGCGGCACGGCCTGACGGTTCTTGGGCTGCATCAGATGCGCCGGGACCGAGTCCTCGCGCCTGCCGGTGCCGGGACGCTCGCCCCGCTTGCCCTTCTTGCCCTTCTTGCCGGGCTTTCCGGCGTCGCCGCCCGGGGTGCGCGGCGGCACGGCGGCCTTGGGCGCCTCGCTCGGCACGTCGCGGTATTCCACCACGCGGCGGTCGCGCTTGGGACGGTCGGCATCGGTTCCGGCTGCCGGAGCGCCCGGGCGTCCCCGACCCGGCGCGGCCGGAGCGGCGGGGGCGGCGGGACGGGCCTTGACCTCGGAGGGGTCGGGCCTCGAAATGACACGGACCTGCGGCCCGCTGAACTTTTCCTTCTTCTTGTCCTTCTTCTTGCCGCGGCGATCGCCCTTGTCCTCCTCGGAGGACGCTTCGGCGGCTTCGGGAGCCTCGGCCTCGGCGGCGGCCTCCGTCTCGGACTCCACGGCGGCCTGGGCGGGAGCCTCGGCCTCGGGCGCGGCCTCGGGGGCTTCGGGCGCGGCTTCCTCGGCGGTGGCTTCGGCTGCGGGGGCCTCGGACTCGGCGGGGGCTTCCTTTTCCTCGGCGGCGGGGGCGGCGGGGGCGGCCGTCTCCGCGTGGGCGGGCCTGATGATGCGCGCGGTCGGCTGGGCCTCGGGCCTGGCCTCGGCGCCCGCCTCGGCGGCGGGAGC
Organism: Desulfovibrio sp. X2; assembly: GCF_000422205.1. NCBI lineage: Bacteria > Pseudomonadati > Thermodesulfobacteriota > Desulfovibrionia > Desulfovibrionales > Desulfovibrionaceae > Desulfovibrio > Desulfovibrio sp. X2. Next base: position 18,151 of record NZ_ATHV01000004.1, on the reverse strand, counting down.
CTCCTCGGACACGGCCTCGACGGCAGGGGCCTCCTCGGCCTCGACAGCCTCCTCGGCCTCGACGGCCTCGGGCGCTTCCTCGACCTCGGCGGCCTCGGCCTCCTCGGCCTCGGGGGCCTCCTCCTCGGAGGCGGACGCCGTGAGCTTCTTGCGGCGGCGCCGCACGACTCCCGGCTGGACCTCCTTGATGACTTCGGTCACGGTCACGCCCTGGGCGAAGCGCTGGCGAACCAGCTTGGCCTCGTCTTCCTCAAGCGTGCTGACCTGGCTCTTGACCGGAATGTCCAGGTCACGCAGCACCTGAAGGATCTCCTTGTAACTCACGCCGAGGTCGGCGGCGAGATCCCGTACCTTGATATCAGCCATCAAAAACCCCCTTGCATTTCTTCCGCCACCCTTTCACAGCTGGCAGCCGCGCTTGGCACTCTTCGCGTCCGCAGCAGTACACGCCGCGTCCGGGAAGCCGCTGTTCCGGGTCGGGAACGAGCGGCTCGTCCGGCCGGCCTGGGCAGACGTAGCGCATAAGGCTCCATTTTTCAAAACGGCCGCGGCAGACCACGCAGGTCCGCTGCGGCACGTGATTACTCTTGCTCGCCATCGTCCTTTGCAGGCTCCTCGGCGGCTTCCTCGGTCGACTCCTCGGCAGGCTCCTCGGTCGGCTCCTCGGGAGCGGCCTCGGCAGCGGGCTCTTCGGAAACCGTCTCGGCTTCCTCGTCCGCATCCGCCTCCTCGGCGTCTTCCTCCTCGACGGGCTTGCTCGGCATGAGCAGGCGGACGGCGGCCATGATGTGGCCGATCTTCTCCTCGCTCATGCCCTCGATGGCCAGCAGGGTCTCCTCTTCGGCCTCGGCGAGCGATTCCAGCGTCTCGAAGCCCGCGTTCAGGAAGCGCTCGACCGGCATCTCGGCCACGGAGGCGACCTGCTCCAGGACCTCGCGGGCCGCGTGCAGCTCGCCGTAGCGGGTCTCGGTGAAGATGTCGATCTTCCAGCCCAGCAGCTTGGAGGCCAGCTTCACGTTCTGGCCCTTGCGGCCGATGGCCAGGGTCAGCTGGTCGTCGGGCACCACCACCTCGAGGAGCTTGTCGTCCTCGTCCACGGTGATGCGCGTGATCAGCGCCGGGGAAAGGGCGTTGCGCGCGTAGTCGGCGATGTCGGGCCGCCAGACCACGATGTCGATGCGCTCGCCGCGGAACTCCTGGACCACGGCCTGGATGCGGCTGCCGCGGATGCCCACGCACGCTCCCACCGGATCCACGTCGCGGTCGCGGGAGGTGACGGCAACCTTGGCGCGGCTGCCCGGATCGCGGGCCACGCCCATGATGCGCACCGTGCTGTCGGCCACCTCGGGCACCTCGCGGCGGAAGAGGGCGGTCATGTAGTCCGGGTGCGAACGGGAGATCACGACCTGCGGGCCGCGGCCTTCCTTCAGAACATTGATGATGAAGCCCTGCACGCGGTCGCCGCGCTTGTAGCGCTCTTTCGGGATCTGCTCCTCCTTGGGAAGGAGCGCCTCGGTGCGGCCGAGGTTGATGATCCAGCCGGTGCGGTCGCGGCGCTGGATGATGCCGGAGACGATCTCGCCCACGCGGTCCTTGTATTCCTCGTAGATGATCTCCTGCTCGGCGTCGCGCATGCGCTGGATGATGACCTGCTTGGCGCTCTGGGCGGCGATGCGGCCCAGGTCCATGACGTCGAGCCGAAAGCCCAGGTCGTCGTCCAGCTCCACGTTCGGGTCGTGCAGCTTGGCTTCCTCGAGGGATATCTCGGACAGCGGGTCCTCGACCTCGTCGACCACGACCTTGAACTGGAAGACTTCCATCTCGCCGGTGTCGTCGTTGAACGTCACCTCGACGTCGATGGTCTCGCCGTACTTGCGGATGACGGACGAACGCACCGCCTCTTCCAGCGTGTCCACGAGCAGCTCGCGGTCGATTCCGCGGTCCTTGCTGATCTGGTCGATGGCCTTTTTCAGTTCCGTGCTCATGACCCCTCCGGGGAAATCAAAATCTCTGATGCCGAGTGAAAATCTACCGAGGTTGCTTGCCTTTCTTCACCGCGTCCCAGTCGGTGACGCGCAGGCGGCATTTGGACACGTTCGCCCAGGGCAGGACGTAGTCCTCGCCGTCCACCTCGACCTTCAGGGAGTCGTCGGTCACGGCCAGCAGCACGCCCTTGTAGTTGCGCCGGGCCGGATCCGCGGACGTCGGCGTGTGGAGCTTCACCTCCACCGTGCCGCCCACGTGGGGCCTGACCTGGTCGAGCCTGAAGAACGGGCGCTCCAGTCCGGGCGAGGAGACCTCGAGCCTGTAGCGTCCGGGGACGGGATCCTCCACGTCCAGGAGCAGGCTCAGGTGGCGGCTCGTCTTGGCGCAGTCGTCCACGTCCACGCCGCCCTCGCGCTCGATGAACACGCGCACGACCAGCTGTCCATCGCCGCCGACGGTCTCGATGCCCCACAGCGTGAGGCCGAGGCCTTCGATCACGGGGGCGAAAAGGGTTTCCAGGGTCTGTGCGAGATTCATGTCCATCGTGTGCCCGTCCTTGCCAGCGGACCACCCGCGGCGCCAAATAAAAAGGTGGCCCAAAGCCACCTTCCAGCGCCACCAACAGAAGGCCCGGTCCGGCCGAGGCCGGAGCGGAATTTGGAGCGGGCGACGGGGATCGAACCCGCGACACCAAGCTTGGGAAGCTTGTACTCTACCAGCTGAGCTACACCCGCTCGGGAACGCAGTTATCTAGCACATCGCATTTTGATGTCAAGAGGGAGGAGAAAAAGAGAATACGGGGCGCGGGGTCGCCGGGCGGAAGGCGATCCGTCCCCTTCCGCGAAGCCGCTCCCGGAGCCCGGCCTGCAGACCGGAAACCGCGGCGCAGTGGAAAGGGGACGTGCGATCCCTTTGTCTCCTCTCGTCTTCCCCCCCCGTCCGAACCGGGCCGCGCGCGTCGTCCCGGAAGAGGGGGCGCCCTCCGCCAGGGCCTCCGCCCGGGCCTTCTCCGGGCGAGGCCCGGCGTTCGGCGTGCTGATCTCGCCCGCCTCGACGCGGCAGAGCGGATCGGAATCCCTACTCCTGCTCCCCTTTTGGATTCCGAGCATTATTTTTATATGTAAGATACAATGATAAAAGAATATTTTCGCGCGAAAAATAATTCCACCGACAGGCGTTTTGGGAAAGTCTCGGGCCCCGATCAACAAACATTCCGGGGGAAGGACAACCATGAAATGGTTCTATGATCTCAAGACGTCTTCAAAGATCCTCTTCGCGTTTCTGCTGCTGACGGCGGCCATGCTCGTGGTGGCCTTCCTCGGCATCCAGAAGATGTCCGACATCAACTCCATGGCGGACGACATCTACAACAAGGAACTCCTCGGCATCTCCTACGTCAAGGAGGCCAACATCAACCTCATATACAGGGACAGGGCGCTGAAGAACATGCTGCTCTCCTCCAGCGCGGAGGACAGGGACAGGTACAGGCAGGACGTCGGGAAGTACGGCAAGGCGTATCTCGATTACCTGGCCCGGGCCCGGCCGCTCTTCTATTCCGAAAGGTCCAAGCAGCTTCTGGGCGAGTTGGACAGGTACATCGCCGACTACAAGCCGGTCCTGGACCATATCCTCTCCATGGCGCAAGCCGACGAGCTCCAGGACAAGCGCGATTCCGTCGACCTCTCCATGACCACGGGGCGCGAGAAGCTGGACAAGGTCGACGCGGCCATGACCGACCTGACCCGCGTCAAGGAGTCCAACGCCAAGGACTACTCGGTCGAGACGACGCGCATCTACGAATCCAACCGCTTCCTGCTCCTCGTTGTCGCCTGCGTCAGCGCGGCCTTCGGCATCCTCCTCGGGTTCGTCATCTCCCGGGCCATCAGCGCCCCTCTGCTGCGCGGCGTCGAATTCGCCAAGAGCCTGGCCCAGGGGGATCTCGACCAGATCATTCAGATAGACCGCAAGGACGAGGTGGGGCAGCTCGCCGCTGCTCTGAACGGCATGGTCCACAAGCTCCGGGAGATCGTGTCCGAGGTCAAGGCAGGCGCCGAGAACGTGGCTTCCGGGTCGGAGGAGCTCGCCGCCACGGCCGAGACCCTCTCCCAGGGGGCCACGGAGCAGGCCTCGAGCGTGGAGGAGGTCTCCTCGTCCATGGAGCAGATGGCCTCCAACATCCAACACAATGCCGAGAATTCCGATCAGACCGAGCGGATGGCCGTCAAGTCCGCCGCCAGCACCGAGGAAGGCGGCCGGGCGGTGGCGCAGACCGTGCAGGCCATGAAGGAGATCGCGTCGAAGATCACCATCATCGAGGAGATCGCCCGGCAGACCAACCTCCTGGCGCTGAACGCGGCCATCGAGGCGGCCCGGGCCGGGGAGCACGGCAAGGGCTTCGCCGTGGTCGCGGCCGAGGTGCGCAAGCTCGCCGAGCGCAGCGGCATGGCCGCGGCCGAGATATCCACGCTCTCCTCGGAGTCCGTCGCCGTGGCCGAGAGCGCCGGGCGGATGTTCACCGCCATCGTCCCGGACATCAAGAAGACGGCCGACCTCGTGCAGGACATCGCCGCCGCCTCCAAGGAGCAGGACGCGGGCGCGGACCAGATCAACAAGGCCATCCAGCAGCTCGACCAGGTCATCCAGCAGAACGCCTCGGCCGCCGAGGAGATGGCCTCGACCACGGAAGAGCTGTCCAGCCAGTCGGAGCAGCTTCTGTCCACGGTCAACTTCTTCCGCCTGAACAGCCACGGAGGCGCCCCGCGGCCGCGCGCGGCCGCGGCTTCGCTCGCCGCGGCGAAGACCCCGGCCAGGCGGTCCGCTTCCCTGAAGAAGGCCCCGGCCCTCAAGCTGGACATGGCCTCCGAGGACCTGGACGCCGGTTTCCAGAAATTCTAGCGCTGCCCCGCGCAGCGTCCGCCCGGCCCCGGCCGCCCGAAAGGGACGGCCGGGGCCTCGTTTTCGTGGCGGCGATCCGCCGGATCGGGTAAGGGAGGGGCATGATCTCCCCACGGTTCGCCCTCCTCGCCGTCGCCTCGGTCCTCCTCTATCTCGGGCTGGCCGTGCTCGGCTGGGGCGGGGTCGCCGCCTTCTTCGCCGATCCGGCGCGACTCGCCCTGGCCGCGGTCACGCTCGCCCTCACGGGCGCGTCGCTCTTCAGCGGCGGCACCCTGAGCCCCGGCGTGCGCGAGGACCGCTCCAACCGCTGGGTCATCGCGGTCTTCTCGCTGCTCGGGCTGCTGCTCGCCTGGCTCCCGGCCTACACGGACAGGCTGGGCTTCCTGACAATCGACGGCGACGCGGTGCGCTGGCTCGGCGTCATCCTCTACACCCTCGGCGGGGCGCTCAGGCTCTGGCCGGTCTTCGTGCTCGGCAACCGCTTCAGCGCCCTGGTGGCCATCCAGCCGGGGCACAGGTTGGTCACGGACGGCATATACGGCGTGGTGCGCAACCCCAGCTACCTCGGCGTGCTCGTGAACGCCCTGGGCTGGGCCCTGGCCTTCCGCTCGCTTCCCGGCGTGCTGGTCGCTGCCTGCTTCCTGCCGCTGCTCCAGGCCCGCATGCGCTCGGAAGAGAAGCTTCTGCGCGCGCAGTTCGGCAGCGAATACGACGCCTACTGCGCCCGCACGCCCCGGCTCGTGCCGGACCTTTCGCGCTGGCTGCGGGGAAAGGGGAGGGGAGAGAAGAACTAGGGGGAAGACGGCGGATGGCGGGGTGAAAGGCGAAGAGGACTTTTCGCGGTTCGGTCGGTAAATCTTACACTCTGGGATGAAAATATTTGTATAAGAACTTTAAATGAAAGGACAAAATACTTGGACCAGTTCTTGCTTCGCTTGGCGAACGGCAATCGGGCCGGCTGGGGCCGAGGGGGCTCCTGATGGCCGGGGTCGATGAACCAAAGGAAACCCGCATGAACCGCATCGCCAAATCCCTGTTCATTCTCGGCATGATCGTCCTCGCCGCGGCGTCGGCCGTGGCTGCCCAGGCTTCGACGCTCTATTACACCGGCTCCTCGGGTGCGTATTCCGCCTCCGCGCTGTTCAGCCTGACGGGCAATTCCCTGACCGTCACGCTGGCCAACACGTCCACGGCCGACACGACCTCGCCGAGCGCCGTGCTGACCGGGCTCTTCTTCGACGTGGACGGCGGGTACACGCTGACCCCGGTGTCCGCCGCGCTGGCCGGATCGACCGTCTATTACGGCTCCCTGAGCGACGTGGGCGACGGCTGGGGCTTCAAGCAGAGCACGCTCGACCTGATCGCGGACTACAACAGCTTCATCAGCGCCTCCGGGGCGCTCTCCGGCCTCGGCCACAGCAACTTCTCGAGCCATCACCACAAGCTCGGGGGCGCCGACTACGGGCTGCTCAGCGCCGGTTTCACCAACCCCGGCGCGAAGAACAAGAAGGGGCTCAGCAAGCAGGGGCCGCTGATCGACGACTCGGTCATCTTCACCTTCCACGCCTCCGACGGCTTCAGCCTGGACGACCTCGCGGACAGCGTGGCCTTCCAGTACGGCACGTCCCTGTGCGAGACCCGGGTCACGGGCTACGATCCGCCCACGCCCACTCCCGAGCCCTGCACCATGCTCCTGATGGGGGCGGGCGTGCTCGGCACGGTCGTCGCCCGCCGTCGCGCCCGCGCGGTGGAGCGTCGGGATTCTTAACAAGTCGTAAGGATTCTCCGACACTCCCGGCCAGGGCGCTGTAAACGCACCATCCGCAGCGCCGCCGCGAAAGATTCGGGCCCTCGCGTATTTCAACATGCGCGAGGGCCCGAGCTTTTTTCTGCTCCTTGCATCCGACGCTTTTTGAGCGCCCTGGAAGTGGAGCTTGCCGTGACCCGGCTCTACGTCGTCAGGACGATCTTGCCCACATTGGCGCCGGACTCCATGTAGTCCTGGGCCGCGGCGGCCTGCTCGAAGGGGAAGGTGCGGTCCACGACCGGGCGGAGGGTATTGTCCGCGAAGCGGGGGAGCCAGCGCCGGGCGAAGCGCCGGACCATGGCGCGCTTGGCCTCCTGGGGGCGCGACTTCATGACCGTGCCGATGATGCGCAGACGCTTCCGGAGGATCCTGGCGAGGTCGATCTCCGCCTTGGCGCCGCCCAGCAGGCCCACCTGGATCAGGCGTCCGCCTTCGGCCAGGGCCTCGACGTTCGGCGCGAAGTTCGGGCCGCCGATGAAGTCGACGACCACGTCCACGCCCTTGCCGCCCGTCTCCTCCAGCACGCGCACACGGAAGTCCTCGGACCTGTAGTCGATGGCCGTGTTTGCGCCGAACTCCCTGACCCGCGGAAGCTTGGCGCGGCTGGCCGTGGCGAAGACGCGCGCGCCCGCGGCATGGGCCAGCTGGACCGCGGCGGAGCCCACGCCCCCCGCCGCGGCGTGGATCAGCGCCGTACCGCCGTCTTCCAGGCCGCCCAGGTGGAACAGCGCCTCGTGCGCGGTGACGAAGACCTCTGGGATGGCCGCCGCGTGCGCGAAGTCCATGCCTTGGGGGACCGGCATGGCCATGCCCGCGTCCATGCGCGCGACCTCGGCGTATGCCCCGCCCCCGACGATGCCCATGACGCGCTGCCCGGGGGCGAAGTCCGCGACGGCCGCGCCCGCGGCCACGACCTCGCCCGCGAGCTCGAGCCCCAACAGCTCCGAGTCGGCAAGCGGCTGGTCGGCATACATCCCCTGGCGCTGCAGGATGTCCGCCCGGTTGACGCCCGCCGCGCGCACGCGCACGAGCAGGTCGTTTTCGCGCAACTCAGGCTCCGCGACGTCCGCGAGCCGCAGCACGTCCGCCGGGCCGAAACGATCCATGACGATGGCCTTCATGGCGTCCTCCTTTTTCAGGCTTGTCCGCGAAAGAGTTTTCCATCGCCCAGCATACCCGCCTCGGGCCCCGGAGGCGACACAATCTTCCCGAACGCCGCAACCGGCCGTCCACGCCCGGCCGCCCATGCCCGCCCGGCCACGCCCGGTCAGCGGCGCGTTCGGCATCCCGAGTTTCGTGTGCGAAGGGGGGGCAAGGGCATCGCCCGTGTGCAGGGAGGGTGCAGGGAGGGGGCGCACAGCCCCTCCCTGCCCGCCGGAGGCATCTCTGCCTCAGCCCAGCCGCGGCTCGATGACCGTGAGGGCGATCTCGTCCGCCATGCGGGCCAGGGCGGCGCGCACCTGCGGCTCCAGCCCCACGGGGAAGGAGAGGCGCAGCGCGGCGCGGTGCTTGTCGAGCACCGTGAAGAGGGCGAGGTTGTCGTGCGCTTCCAGGAGGAAGCGGAAGCGCGCGATGTCGGACGGGGGGAGGGTGACGTAGAGGCGGGCCGAGCGGTCCGCCTCCGGATCACGCCCTAGAGGACGTCGTGACCGTCTTGTGTTACGCAAACCATGTACTCCCAGCGCACGCCGCCCCATTCGGGGTAGTAGAGGCCCGGCTCCACGGTGACGACCATGCCGGGCTGCAGGATGTCGCTCGCCGTGGGCGCGAGGCTCGGGGGCTCGTGGGTCTGCAGCCCGATGCCGTGGCCCAGCGCGTGGGTGAAGAAGCGTTCCTGGCCGTAGCGCTCGAAGACCGCGCGCGCGGCGAGGTAGGCGTCGCGCACGAGAAGGCCGGGGCGGATGATCTTGAGTGCCGCGTCCTGCGCCTCGCGGACCATGTCCACCACGTGGCGGAAGCGGTCCGAGGGCGTGTCGCCGACCCAGAAGGTGCGGGTCTGGTCCGAGCAGTAGTCGTCCAGGCGGCAGCCCATGTCGATGAGCACGAGGCCGGACTCGGGCACGGCCGTGTGGCCGGGGATGGCGTGGGGCAGCGCGGCGTTCTGGTTGACGCCGACGATGGTGGAGAAGGAGAGCTCGGTGGCGCCGTGCTCGCGGAAGTACTTTTCCAGCTCCCAGGAGACCTCGTATTCCGAGCGGCCGGGCACGAGGAAGCCGGGCGCGGCGGAGAAGGCCGCGTGGTTCAGGGCGCAGGAGCGGCGCATGGCCTCTATCTCGGCCGCGTCCTTGAAGAGGCGGATGCCTTCCACGATGCCGGTGGCCGGGGTGAAGGGCAGGCCGTCGGACAGCGACTCCCAGGTCCTGTGCGAAAGCGCGTCGGACTCCACGCCCATGGTCGCGCAGTTCTGGCCCTTGAGGAAGGCGTTGATGTCCGCGTCGCGCGGGGCGCGGTAGATGTGGATGGCGTCGGCCGCCCACAGCCGCTTGGCCGCGTCCTCGTAGCGCGGGTCCGTGAGCAGCACGTCGCGCCCGTCGCGGTGGATGAGCAGCATGCCCGCGGACTCGTTGCACTGCGGGTCATGCAGCTCGAAGCCGGAGAGGTAGAAGCGGTTGGCCGCGTGGGCCACGAGCAGTGCGTCCAGTCCCTTTTCCGCCAGCTTCGCGCGCACCCGCTCGCGGCGGGCGGCGAAGACGTCGGAGGAGGTGGCGGAGCCGGCCTCGGTCGTCGTGTCGGAAGAAGTCATTGTGCGTGCCTGGATGGCTAGAGTGTGTAGGTGGTTTCCCTGGTGTCCGAGAGCATCCGTTCGGCCCATTCCACGCCCTGCATGACGGAGTGGTCCATGTTCGCCACCTCGTATTTCCAGCCGCCGAAGCGGCCGCGCGAGAAGACGGAGCGCTCCTCCAGCCAGGGCTGGACGATGCCGAGCGCCTTGTCGCGGCCGAGGGTGGGCACGGGATAGCCGTATTCCACGTCGTGCTGCCAGGCGCTGACCACTTCGGTCCCGGGATGCGTCAGGGTCGTGTTCTCGAGGCCACGCAGGGTATGCTCCAGGACCGCGGTTTTGTCCACCGGCTTGTGGGGCGAGGACGAGGTCTCGGCCATGAGGCCGCGCTGGCGGCCGGGTTCGGCCACGTTGTTGGGCGAGTAGTTGTGGAAGTTCGTCACGCGGTAGAAGGGGCAGTCGTCCTCGGGGAAGTACATCCAGCAGGTCGGGTCCTCCCTGGTGTCGGCCACGCCCACGCCCGCCACGTGCACGCTGTTGTGGGCAAGGCTCTTCGCGGCCTCGCGCACCGCGTCCGGCGCCCCGCTCATAAGCGAGCCCGCGAGCAGGTCCAGCGGCATGGTGGAGAGCAGATGCTCGTAGGCGAAGACGCGGCCGTCCGCCGTGCGCACTTCCTTCCTCACGGGGTCCACGGCCGCGGCCTCGGCGTCGTAGACCACCCGGTCCGCGATGCGCGCTGCCAGGCGGCGGAAGATCTCGCCCGTGCCGCCGCGCAGCGGGAAGCCGAAGGTGTTGTTCGGCCCCCAGGCCACGTCGTCCTCCCCGAGCACGATGGTGCGCAGCACCTGCTCCAGGGAGACGACGCTGACGCGCTCGCCGATCCAGCGATAGCCCATGAGCGCGGGCGGCGTGGCCCAGACCTTGAAATTGTAGGGCGCCATGAACAGGCGGCTGATGCCCTTGCCGAAGACCGTCTCGCACCACTGCAGGAAGTTTTCGGGCTCGCCCTCCGGCCTCCTGCCGGGCAGAAGCTCGCGCACGCATTCCCAGCGCAGCTCGGGCGGCAGGTGGCGGATGTTGTTCTGGAAGGGGTAGGGCACCCAGCCGCCCGCGATGCGCACCGACGAGATGCGCTGGTGCCTGAGCACGTCCTCGCCCAGGAGCGAGTCGAGGAGCGAGTCGAAGTAGGCGTAGTGGGAGAAGACGACGTGGCCGCCGATGTCCCAGGTGAAGCCCGCGCCGTCCGTGAAGCTGGCCGCGAGTCCGCCCGCGTGGCCGTGGCGCTCGAGGACGAGGAACGAGTCCTCGCCGAGCTCCCGCAGGCGGTTGGCGGCGGCCAGGCCCGTGGGGCCCGCGCCGAGGATGAGGTAGGTGCACGAGGTGGTGGTCACGCGGCTCTCCCGGAAAAGAAATGTGCCTGCCCGCGTCCGGCGGAACTGGGCAAAGTTTTGGCAGATCGTTCGCCGGGCGAATGATTTGCAGAATGCGTGCCAGCAGCGCCCCTCAGGGCCGCGTCCCGCCCGGGTGTCCGGGGCGCCGGGAGTCCCCGGTCAGTCCGTGGGGAAGCCGCGCGCGGCCAGAAGCTCGCGGTAGAGCGTCTCTGTGCGCTCCACCTTGCGCTCCAGGGTGCAGGAGGCGGCAAGCTCGCGGCTGGACGCGGCGAAGCGCTCGCGCCGCGCGGCGTCCGCGGCCATGTCCAGCAGCCCCTTGGACAGGGCCGAGGGATCGCCGGGCGCGACGATCAGGCCGCGGCCCTCGATCAGCTCGGGCACGCCGCCCACTGCCGTGGAGAGCACGGGCAGCCCGGTCAGGCAGGCCTCGAGCAGGGTGTTGGGCAGGGACTCGGAAAGCGAGGAGATGACGAAGGCGTCGAAGATCTGGAGGTAGTCGGCCACGGCCGGGGTGCGCGGGATGAAGCGGAAGAGCTCGGCCACGCCCAGCTCCTCGGCCAGCGGGGTCCACTTCTCCGGGCTCGCGCCCACGAGGACCAGGCGGCCGGAAAAGCCCTCGGCCTTGGCCAGGGCCGCGCCGCGCACGAGCTCGGCCACGCCCTTGACCGGCTTGTCGCCCGTGATCGAGCCGACGACAAGCGTGTCGCGCGGGATGCCGAGCTCTGCGCGCACGGCGTCGCGCGAGCGGGCGGGCGAGACGCGGGTGGGCGGCACGCCGTTGTAGATGACGCGCAGCCTGCCGCGCGGTGTGCCGATGCGGGCCAGGACCTTGGCGCAGGCCATGGAATTGACGGTCACGGCGTCCACGCCGGGCGACCACCAGGGCAGCGGGTTGCCCGGCCGGTAGCAGACGCCCCGGTTGAGCAGGACCACGGACTTGCGGCCGGAGAGCTTCCAGACGAGCCCCCACAGCGAGGCCAGCTTGCAGGCCTTGTTGTGGAAGGCGTGCACCACCACGGGCTCGTTCTTGGCGGGCAGCACCGCCTCCACTGCGGCGCGCCAGCGCGAGCGCCTGGCGGGCAGGACGCGCGAGGGCACGCTCGGGTCGATGGAGGGCAGGGGCGAGCCCTCGGGCGCGAAGAGGGTCAGGTCGTGGCCCTTCTCGCACAGTCCCCTGGCCAGGTAGATGGCCTGGCGCGAGCCGCCGCTGGCCGTGGACGAGGAGGTTAGGAAGATGATTTTCACCGCGTGTTCCTTGCCGCGCGCACAAGTCCCTTCCAGTCCACGTCCATGAGCACGGGGCAGAAGATGCCCACGGTGGCGCCCACGAGCAGGCCGAAGAAGACGTCGCTCGGCGAATGCCAGGAAAGATAGATGCGCGAGAAGGCCACCGCAGTGCCGAAGCAGGCCAGGAGCAGCGTCTTCCAGCGGGCCGGGCGGTCCAGCGTCAGGGCCGTGGCCTGGCCGAAGATCTCGGCCGTGTGGCCCGAGGGGCGCGCGTGGTGGCTGGCGTCGAAGGTCCAGGGCTCGGGCAGGCGGTTTGAGGCGTCCGGCCGGGGCACACCGAGCGAGATCTTGGCGATGCGCACGACCAGGAAGCAGAGCAGGAACTGCAATGCCGCGAAGGTCAGCCAGTAGCGCACGCGCGGGCGGTTCCCCCGGCGCCAGGCGAGGATCAGCGTCGCCGCGGCCGGGGCGTAGAGGCAGAGGTTGCCCCAGTCCGAGGCCAGGGTGAAGAGGCGATGGAGGAGGGGATGCGCGGCGCGGTGCGCCCGGAAGAAGACGTCCACGGCCGCGTCGCTGCCGATGGACAGGCGCAGCAGCCCCAGCACCAGGAGCAGGGGCAGGCAGCAGGCCAGCCAGTGGCCGAGCAGCACGGGCAGGTCGCGGCGCGTCATGCCGCCGTCCGTGGTTTGCGTCGCGGGGAGATGGTGCATCTGTGGTTCATCGCGAAAGGCGCTCATCCGTTGTCCATGCCGGGGGCTGCCCGGCTCATGCCCGGCTCCGGGGCCGGTTCTGCCGCGTTGCGGCCAGGCCCGCCAGCCAGTCCGTCAGCCGCGCGGCCTGCGCGCCGATCTCGAAGCGTTCGCGGCAGGCGGCCAGCGCCGCCCCGCGCAGGCGCGCGAGCTCTTCGTCCGGGACGGAGAGCAGCGTGCGCAGCGGCTGCGTGAGGTCGTTTTCGTCCGCGTCGCTTTGGGCTGCGGGCGCGGGCGTGGTCAGGAAAGGCGAAAGTTCTTCCGGCCAGACCTCCGCCACGCCGCCCACGTTGCGCGCGATGGGCGCGAGCCCGGCGGCCATGGCCTCGAGCAGGGTGTTCGGCAGTCCCTCCGAGCGCGAGGCCAGGACGAATATCTCGGCTTGCGCCAGGAAGGGCTGCACACTGGCCTGAAAACCGAGGAAGGTCAACTTTTCCGCGATCCCGAGGGCGTCGGCCAGGGCGCGCAGGGCCTCGGCCTCGCGCCCCTCGCCCACCACGTCCAGGCGGAAGTCGAGCCCCTCGGCCGCGAGCCTCGCCAGGGCGCGCAGCACGTCGGCGTGCCCCTTGTCCGCGTTCAGCTGCGAGGTCATGACCAGGCGGCGGGGGACGCCCGGAGCCTGGGCCGCCGCGGGCAGGGCGCCCGCGCACGGCTTGCCCGTGCGGATGACCGTGATCTCGTCGGGGCGCAGGAAGGAGACCTCGTCCAGCATCTCGTCCTTGATGTACTCGCAGGGCGAGAGCAGGCGCGGCCGCACGAAGCGGTGCGTGAGGCGGACCTTCAGGGTGTCGCGCATGTCGCGCGGCAGGCCCACGCGGTGCACCACGGGCAGCCCGGCCAGCCGCGCGGCCACGCCCGCGGTGCGCAGGTCCTTGCCCACGTTGCAGACCACGACGTCGGTCTTCCAGGCCTTGAAGAGGCGCAGGAACCAGAGGATCATCGCCGGGCTGTAGTCCAGGCCGAAGCGCCGGGCCTCGACCGGAAGGCCGAGGGAGCGCGCCTTGTCCGCGAAGGGGCCGGGGCGGCAGGCGACGTGCGCGCCGTGGCCCGCGGCCGCAAGGCGCGCGGCCAGGTCCAGGGTCCAGGTCTTGACCCCGCCCCAGCGGCGTGTGGAGTTGACGAAGAGGACGTTCACCGGGCCTCGGCTCGGGAAGAAAGGAGCTTGGCCGCGAGGGAGGCGGCGCCGAAGCCGTTGTCGATGTTGACCACGCAAAGCCCCGCGGCGCAGGAGTTGAGCATGGAGAGCAGCGCGGCCACGCCGCCGAGCCCCGTGCCGTAGCCCACGGACGTGGGCACCGCGACCACGGGCTTGCCGAACATGCCCGCCACGACGCTCGGCAGCGCGCCTTCCATGCCCGCCACGACCACCAGCAGCCGCGCCCTGGACAGGGCCTCGGAATAGGGCAGCAGGCGATGCAGTCCGGCCACGCCGACGTCCGGCACGAAGCCCGCGGACAGCCCGAGGTAGCGGGCCGTGCCCAGGGCCTCCAGGGCCACGGGCGCGTCCGCCGCGCCCGCCGAGACGATCACGGCCTCGCCCTCGGCGGGAAAGGGGGCGGCCAGCGAAAGCGGCCTGCCCAGGCAGAAGAGCCGGGCGCGCTCCCAGTATTCGCCCTGCGCGAAGGCGCCGAGCAGCAGGGCGCCCTGGCGCGCGTCGCAGCGCGTGACCAGCGCGGGCAGCCCGGCCTCGGCCAGCCCGCCCACCGCCGCCAGCAGCTGGCGGTCGTCCTTGCCCTGGCCGAAGACGACCTCGTGCTGGCCCGTGCGCACGCCGCGCCCGGTGTCCAGGCAGACCCCCTCGGCGAGGCGGGCGTAAGGCTCCAGGGCCACGCGCCGCAGGGCCTCGTCCACCCCGAGGCTGCCCTCGGCCACCGCGGCCAGAACGCTGCGCAGATGTTCCTTGTCCATGGGGCCGGAAGCTATCCGCGCCGACCCGGGAGGTCAACCGCCCGTTCCTGGGATCGGACCGGCCCCTCTCCCCAGGTGCCCCCCGGTCCGGATTCGCGCACCTATTCCGATGGTTGGCCGCAGCGGGATTGTCCTTGGCGGAGAATGTCTGTATAGAAGTCGTGGCGAAAGCCGCGTATGCGTGCGCCTCGTGTCGCGAGCGTGACGACGCTCGGCAGGCAGACAAGGGACCAGACGCGACACGAATGCACTGCGGCGGGCTTCCGCGCGGCACGGCTCGGCGTGTTCCGCGGGCGTCACACTGGGAGAACATGCAGCACTCATCCTCAGCTTCCCCGAAGCGAGCCACCGCGAGGACGGCCCGTGGCGGCTAGCATCCTTTTCGTCGCCCAGCCCGCGGCGGTCACGGCGCACTTCAGCCGCCTGCGCGAGATGGGCTACGAGGTCGGCCTGGCCGAGAACCTCACCGGCGCCCTGTCCTTCATCAAGAAGAGCCGTCCGCTGTTCGTCTTTTCGCGCGTCCGCCTGCCCGGCTACAGGGTCGAGAACCTTCTGGGCGAGTCCGCCTCCGCCATGGGCGACTTTCCGCCCATCGTCATCTTCACCGAGCAGGGCACGGCCGATGAGGCGCGCAGGCTCCTCGAACTCGGCGCCCACGACTACTGGCTCGATCCCGTCTCCCTGGACAAGATCGAGGCCGTGCTGCCCAAGACGCCGCCCCCGGCCGAGGAGGCCCCTGCCGCCCAGGCCGCGCCCGCGCGCAAGGCCGAGCCCCAGCGCGGCGGCGCGGGCGAGATCATCGGCCGCCACCCCTCGGTCCTGCGCGTCCTGGCTTTGGCCAAGCAGGTCGCGGCCTCCAAGGCCACGGTCCTCATCTCCGGCGAGTCCGGCACCGGCAAGGAGCGCTTCGCCCGCTACCTCCACTCCCTCTCGGACCGCGCGGACAAGCCCTTCGTGGCCATCAACTGCGCGGCCCTGCCCGAGCACCTGCTGGAATCCGAACTCTTCGGCCACGAGAAGGGCGCCTTCACCGGCGCCATCGCCCGCAAGCTCGGCAAGTTCGAGCTGGCCTCCGGCGGCACCATCCTGCTCGACGAGATCTCCGAGATGGACATGGGCCTTCAGGCCAAGCTCCTGCGCGTGCTGCAGGAAGGCGAGATCGACCGCGTGGGCGGCCTGGACACGGTCAAGGTCGACGTGCGCGTCCTGGCCACCACCAACCGCAAGCTCGACGAGTACGTGCAGCAGGGCAAGTTCCGCCAGGACCTCTATTTCCGCCTGAACGTCATCCCCCTGCGCCTGCCCGCGCTTCGCGACCGCGGGGACGACGTGCTGCTGCTCGCGCAGTGGTTCGTGGACGGCTTCCGCAAGGCCTACGGCCTGCCCAGGCTCGCCTTCTCCGAGGAGGCCGTGGAGTGGATGCGCTCCTACGACTGGCCCGGCAACGTGCGCGAGCTGCAGAACCTCATGGAGCGCGCCGTGCTCCTGGCCGGAAACGGCCCCATCGAGTCGCGCCACTTCCTCCTCGACCCGGACGCCTGGGAGGTGCCCGAGGAGTTCGAGGAGGCCGGGCAGTGTACCCCGGGCGTCTGCGCCGCCGCCCCGGTCGCGGACGAGGCCGGGGGCGTCGGCGGCGAGGTCCTGCCGCTGGACGAGATGGAACGCCGCATGATCCTGAAAAGCCTCGACAAGACCCAGGGCAACCGCACCCAGGCAGCGGACCTCCTGGGCATCTCCGTGCGCACCCTGCGCAACAAGCTCGCGGAATACCGCAAGCAGGGCCTGGAAATTCCCTGAACCCGAACCCACGGCGCCGCGAGGCCCCCGTGGCAGGCGCCCTGCGCCCCGCGCGAGCTTCGCCGCGCAGGAGGCCAGAGCACATGTCCGTTCTCTCTTCCCAGGTCACCGACTACCTCGGCCGCTCTTCCTGGATCCGCAAGATGTTCGAGGAGGGCGCCAAGCTGAAGCAGCAGCACGGCGTCGACGCGGTCTGCGACTTCTCGCTGGGCAACCCCGACCTGCCGCCGCCGCTCGCCGTGCGCGAAGCCCTGTGCGAGATCGCCGAGACCATCGAGCAGCCCTTCAGCGTGGGCTACATGCACAACGCCGGATACCCCGAGGTGCGCGCCCGCCTGGCCCTCGAGGTGGCCGTGGAGCAGGACTGCCCGGTCAAGGCTGGCGACGTGATCATCACCTGCGGCGCGGCGGGCGGCCTGAACGCCCTGCTGCGCGCCGTGCTCGATCCGGGCGACGAGGTCCTGGCGCCCGCGCCCTTCTTCGTGGAATACGTCTTCTACACCCAGAACTTCGGCGGCGTCTTCAAGCCCGTGCCCGCCAAGGACCTGACCTTCGACCTCGACCTCGACGCCTTCGAGGCGGCCATCACCGAGAAGACCCGCGTGGTCCTGGTCAACTCGCCCAACAACCCCACCGGCGCCATCTACTCCCGCGAAGACCTCGAGGCCCTGGCCGCGCTCCTGGCGAAAAAGAGCGCCGAGTACGGGCGGCCCATCTACCTCCTGGGCGACGAGCCGTACCGCTTCCTGGCCTACGACGGCGCCAGGGTGCCGCCGCTCCTGCCGCTCTACCCGTACTCCGTGGTGGTCAGCTCGTTCTCCAAGAACCTCTCCCTGGCCGGTGCCCGCGTGGGCTACATCGCGGTCAATCCGCACATGCCCGAGAAGGAGACCCTGCTCGGCGGCCTGACGCTGACCAACCGCATCCTCGGCTTCGTCAACGCCCCGGCCATCGCCCAGAAGGTCCTGCTCAAGGCCCTGGGCAACAGCGTGGACGCCTCCGTCTACGACGCGCGCCGCAAGGCCATGGCCGAGGTACTTACCGCCGCGGGCTACGAGTACGCCATGCCCAAGGGAGCCTTCTACTTCTTCCCCAAGGCCCCGGGCGGAGACGACGTGGCGTTCTGCCGCACCCTGGCCGAGAACCTCGTCCTGGCCGTGCCCGGCTCCGGCTTCGGCCGCTCCGGCTACTTCCGCCTCGCCTTCTGCGTGGAGGAGAAGTTCATCAGGAACAGCCTGCCCGGTTTCAAGAAGGCCATCGCGGCCTACAAGTAGGGACCCCCCGGAGACGGATGCCTCCGGCGGCCGGGGAGGGCGCTGCCCTCCCCGGACCCTCCCGCCAGAGAGGGGCTGCGCGCCCCTCTCTGGACTCTCCCGCGCGAGGCTCTGCCTCGACCCCCCTCGCGCGCGGCACGCCGGGCGACAGGCTGGAAGCAAGCCTGGGCGTGGCGGGCCGCAGGAACGAATCTGCCCGGGATATTTTACGATCCCGGGTAGATTCGTCTTCGGGGGAGGACTCTCGCGTACTGAGCAGCCGGGTGTGACTTTTTCCCTTCTTCTCTGCCGCTGCACACGACCGCGCCCGCCACGACCGGACCAACCGTCCCGCCGCTCACGGCCAAGCCCCGCGAAGCGCGCCAAAAAGTTTCGGAGGATGAGGGGGATGGGGT